>CADFRV010000154.1 GCA_902836725.1 Muribaculaceae bacterium | reverse complement strand
TTATTGAAAGGATAGGTTCTTATAATCCGAACACTAATCCTGCTACAATTACTCTTAACTTCGAGCGCGCTTTGTATTGGGTAAATGTCGGCGCACAGCCTACCGACACTGTACGCAGCATCCTTTCTAACGAAGGTGTGCTGTTGATGAAGCATCTTCAGGGAGGCGTGAAGAAAGGCGCTTTCGACGAAGCTGAGGCACAGAAGCGTTTTGATGCTTGGAAAGCCAGCAAACAGCAGGCCGTTGACAAACTGAAAGTGTCTATGGCAAGCAAGCAGGAGATCGCCGAAAAAGAGCGTCTCGAAGCTGAAAAAGCCAAAAACGCAGCCAAAGCAGAAGAAGTAGCAAAGAAAAAGGCTGAACTTGCAGCAGCTAAAGCTGCCGAAGAAGCTGCTAAGGCTGCCGAAGAGGCACCTGCGGCTGAAGAGGAAGCAGAAGCGCCTGCAGCTGAATAATTCTCGCAACAGAGAGTTTATTAAAAACATCTTAAGACGGTATGCCGACGGTGGTATGCCGTCTTTTTTACGTAATCGCAACCTTCACCCCGTTTAAAACTACACCAGAGGATTCTCCACCAAATTAACACGCCATACTCCCGATCTCCCATAATGTAACAGGTCTTTGCCACTCTATAGCAACTAGTCGTTAATGCACTCCAAAACATTTGTCCGTTCAAATCGGTAGGATCATACAAAACAAACCGGCCATCAGGTAAAATACCTGTGACCGGTTTGCTATTGTCTACAGCCTGACAAACTGGTCAAAGCCAATTCATCAGCCAATTGTTTTACAAATTAGTTGGATCCGCCTTCGTGGTTTGCGATGACAGTGGTCTTTGTCTGTACTGTCACTGTGCCATACTGTTTTGCTTTCACAGAGCGGCCGGCTCCGGAGGCTGTGATCTGGTTATAAGCCTGGGAACCCTTGATTGAAAGCGATGTTCCAACAGGAAGAGTTACCTGAAGAGGATAAGTGCCGCGGTTAGTTACAGATGTAGCTCCATACTTGCGGGCCAGGAACTCGATCAGAAGACCTTCCAGATTGTTTACAGCCTTTGTCTCGATCTTGATACCCATGTTGTATGTGAATACTGCATCAGTATTCAGATTGATGGTAGCTGAGCCATAAAGGTTGTCCCAAAGTGAACGTTCGAAAGGCACAGCTTCTTCACCGGCAACGAGATTTACTGTAACAGGGAAGAACAGACCGTATGAAGTGAAATCCTTAGCCTTGATTATCACATTTCCGTCTGCTACGGTATGGTTTACAACCACCCACTGGCCATTGACATACTGCTTGGTAACAACAGTCTGGGAAACAGTCTCGTCAACAGCAAACTTCAGATCCATAGGCTGTGTAAGCACCAGATCGGGATCGCTGCATGACAAAGTCACGCCAATGAGCATCTCTTCTTCCTCAGGAGCGCGAGCAATTGCGTCTTCCTCTTCATAAAGAGGCGTAAGTGTGATTTGAACGTTCTCGGGAACGGTCTGTGCAGGCACTTCTACCGCCATTTCGATCTCACCCTCAGTGTTGCCTTTGATTGCCTCAGACTCAACTTCACCCTCACCGCCATCAGCTACAGTTACATTTACATTAGCGACATTAGCTGCGCTCGCCATGGATGTGCTCCATGTGAAATTCTGAGTGGAATTACCGCTTGTAATGTTCACAGAGCTTTCCTGCTCGATCTTGCCGGGTGCGGTAACCGTTATCTCATAGTTACCGGGAGCAACATCATTGAATACATACACGCCGTTGGCATCTGTTGTGACGGTCTTGTCGCCAAGAGTTACAGTCGCGCCGCTTACCGGATTGCCCTGCATGTCGGTAACGACACCGGAAAGTGAGTTGGGAGCGACTTTTACCACAGGAGGAGTAATCTCGCAGTTCAGAGGATCGCTGCTGCACGATGCCACGCCGAGCGCAAAAGCGCCGGCCGCTACATAAAACAATACTTTTTTCATTTCTATCATTAAGTTTATTTAGTTGATATTTCTCAAAATAAATTCACCCGATACGCCAACCCTCCTGAAAAATACCGACAGTCAATCATAGCTGCCTGAAGGGCGATGTGCCTGAAGAGAAGCCAGTCTATTCCAACATTGACACGACAGCCGTCCCATTCCGCTATTAGCCTTCCGTCGCGGGCAAAAGACGGAGAAACTGTCAACCCTCCCACCAGACCATTCCATCTGTCATTGCCATGCCTCTTGAAACGGCGGTAGGAAAGTGTGGCACCTAATTGCCAGCGTCTGATATCGATATGCTTTGTAACCGCAATATAATAATTGTTGAAATATTCACTTTTCCTGTCTTCGTAGCCATCTCCTCGCAAGCTGAATGTAGAGAAAATGTCATTTGCACCTACCGATATTGATGGCAGATATTTTCCCTCGCGAAAAGGAGTCAACTTCAAAGATATGTATCGGTCCTTACTGTTATAAGACGACTTGCTGTAGCCCGGATGCCGGTTTTTCATCAGAGTGAAGGCATAACCCAGCTCTAACCACCTGAAAGGAGTGACAGACAGATAGAAATCCATCGTGTTGTATCTTCCCCCCCCGTCGACGAACGCATCAGACGGAGTGAAATGTTTGTTCAGAAAATACGTTCCTACACGAAGATCTCCCTCAGTGTATACATCGGCGGATGGCACATGGATAAGCCCTGACATTCCTGTATAGAACTGCGCTTTAAGCACTCCGGCCGATAAAAGAAGAGACAGGATTAATATGATCCGTTTCATTTCCTATCCTCCTTCCCTTTGTCCTTAGAGTTCTTGTCCTTGACCTGGAAATCAGAAGACATCAGATTCGCTCCCCATGGCAACATATCTCTGTCAAACCACCCTTCACGCTCGTTCTCTTCCGGATCTGTCGTATACATCCGGTTCGCGTACGTGCTCGACTTGCTGCTGTAAGTGAGACGGAAGTTGGAGGCCGGACGGATATTCACACGATGGCGGGAGCGCTTGTATGGCGGGAGCATGGCAATAATCTTGAAACCGACATTTTCCTTTATAATCTGGTTATAACTGCCATAGACTCCGACACTGACATGACGAAAATTTCTCATTGCCTCTGCAACTACTCCATAATCGCCATATGCATAACGCATCCCCACCAGAGATAGTTGAGTGTTGTACTTGTGAATATAAAATTCAGGCCCTACAAGGCCAGAGAGGCGTAAAGGAGAGCTCATCTCCCAATGACGTCCCATATGAAGAAAACCCGTCAAACCGATCTCTGCCTTTACAGCCAGCCATTTGTTCACTATAAACATGTTTTTCAGATCCAGACCATACCGTTCGGCTCCGAATACTCCGGCAGTGCCCTTGAGACGCCAGAAGCCAA
This sequence comes from Muribaculaceae bacterium, assembly GCA_902836725.1. GTDB lineage: Bacteria > Bacteroidota > Bacteroidia > Bacteroidales > Muribaculaceae > UBA7173. The sequence goes on along the minus strand of CADFRV010000154.1, from coordinate 2,755 downwards.
ACAATCCCGCCTGCTTTGAGACTGCCAGATTGTTGAATCGCACTGTCCCGTAACGTGCGCCATATTGATTGACCACAGGCACCAGAACACCGGCGCTGATTTCCCACCGATGCGGTAAACGCCACTTCACTCCCGGAGTAAGATTTATCAATAAATCAAATACACGGTTATTGAACGTTATGTCACGATAGTTGAAATCCACGCCCATGAATATGTCAATTTCTCCCGATGCCATTTGTGCCCTTGAGAAAGGCGCAAACGATACTGCCATGACAACAAGCAGGATCATTCGTTTAATATGAGAGGCAATTGTGTGTGGCTTCAATTTTATCATTCTATACAGCTCAAAGTAGACTTTGCTAGTCAACAAATGCAATATTTATTTTACCAAGCTATTACCTATAAGGTGTATTAACATTTTGAGGTACAAAATTACTATAATTTAGTTAGACGTCATATTGCAAACTGTTAAAATAGCTTAAATACCAACAAAGATATAAGGATGGCCAAGCATCTCTCCGATTTACTATAACAATATCATACGCCGGATATTTCGTTTTGATTGTATCGGTACAGACAACGGAATTGTCTGTGCATGATAGTCACCTCCTCTTATTGTCATTATACTTTACCCGGCAGCTTGAACTTACAGAAACATACATTGATGCAGTTCGTCAACAAAAATGGCAGTTCGTCAATATTTGTTTTGACATGTGACTTTATATTGGTATTTTTGTATAAATTTTTTATACAAGAGATGAACAATACTGCTTCTATAATTCTTGGAGGAATGATATTGATTACAGCCGCCTCCTGTGAGAAAAAAACGACTCATGACAATTCAAGTACAAATTATCCGATTAAGGTTATAGATAAAACCGATCAGGTGCTCACTGCATCATATGCCGCCACCATAACCGGACAGCAGACTGTGGAAATCAGGCCTCAGATCGATGGGATGTTAACCCGCATATGTATTAGAGAAGGTGCGCCTGTACATCGTGGACAGATACTATTTGAGATAGATCCGGCCCAATTTAAAGCGGCTTACGAGATTGCACAGGCAAATGTAAACAGCGCGGAAGCTGCAGTTTCCACAGCCCAACTGGTACTCGACAGTAATAACGAGCTATATAAAGAAGAGGTGATTTCTGATTTCGAGCTCAGCACGGCTAAAAATGAATTGGCTGAAGCGAAAGCTCGTCTCCGCTTGGCAAATGCAGAACTTGACAAGGCTGCTACAAACCTGTCTTACACTTTGGTCAAGTCTCCTGTAGACGGAAGGGCAAGTATGATTCCATATCGCGTCGGGGCACTTGTCAGCCCAAACATCTCGACTCCTTTGGTAACAGTCAGCGATGACGGAGATGTATATGCCTATTTTTCCATGTCCGAGAACCAGATGCTTGAGCTGGTAAGGCAATATGGATCTCTTAAAACCGCTATGGAAGAAATGCCGGAAGTGGATTTCAGGATGAGCGACGGAGAATTATACCCGTTGAAAGGGCACATTGATGCAATCAGCGGAACAATAAACAGCTCCACAGGGGCTATTAGTTTCCGTGCGGTTTTCCCTAATCCCGACCGTCTGTTGCGCGACGGCAGTACAGGATCTGTCATCATCCCGTCCATTCAGAAAGACTGTATTGTAATACCGCAGGGTGCTACATACGAGTTACAGGATAAAGTTTTTGCATATAAGGTAGTGGATGACAAGGCCGTTTCTGTGGAAATCGGGATACTTCCGAACAACAACGGGAAAGAATTTATCGTTACAGAAGGTCTTTCTGTAGGGGATACTATTGTATCAGATGGTGCGGGATTGCTCAGGGAAGGGACCGTAATAAACGCAAAAAAATGAAATAAACTTATTCCGGACAATTTCATATGACTATAAAGACATTTATCGACAGACCGATATTGTCATGCGTGATATCGGTATCTATTGTTTTGCTCGGGTTGATATCCCTTCTCGGATTGCCTGTAGAGCAATTTCCGGAGATCGCGCCCCCTACTGTCAGCGTCAGCACAAGTTATGCAGGTGCCAATGCAGAAACGGTGCAGAAAAGTGTGATCGTTCCCATCGAGGAGGCAATCAATGGCGTCGAAGATATGATTTATATGGTATCTTCCGCCACCAATACCGGCTCGGCAAATATACAGGTTTATTTCAGACAGGGAACCGACGGGGATATGGCAATGGTAAATGTACAGAACCGTCTCGCGTCAGCACAAGGTTTGCTCCCCGGAGAGGTAACAAAAAACGGTGTCAATGTAAGAAAGCGACAGACATCGCGCATCAAGACACTCGCTTTGTATAGCCCCGACGGACGATTCGATGAGAAATTTCTCAACAACTACATGAAAATCAACATCGAGCCTCGTCTTTCCCGTGTGCCTGGAGTGGGAGAAGTAGATATCCGTGGCGCGGATTATTCGTTGAGGATATGGCTTGATCCGGGCAAGATGGCACAATATCGCCTTATGCCTTCTGATATTCGTAAAGTCCTCGATGAACAGAATCTTGAATCACCGACCGGTACACTTGGCGCGGACTCCGACAATACATTCAGATACACTCTGAAATACCGTGGACGATATGAGAACGAAAACGATTTTGAAAACCTTGTCATAAAAGCATTGCCCGACGGATCTGTACTGCGCCTCAAAGATGTAGCCAGAATCGAACTGGGATCAATGACTTACGATTACCTCGGGTCGGTAAACGGAAAACCGGGCACAACGTGTATGATCT
>CADFRV010000153.1 GCA_902836725.1 Muribaculaceae bacterium | reverse complement strand
CGCCGCTCGATACGGGGCTTAAATTTTGCACGCCACCTCCGGCGGCTCGCTGTGATAACCTCATATAAAAGGTATGGTACATTGAAGATAGATTGTTGTATTCCGTTTTTACCGGACAGCAATAACTGGAAATCTATGTGCGTCAGATCATATGATGATGTTCCCCTCGCTGGTTGCCGGAGGTGGCGCCGTCAGGTAATGATAATAAAAGACGGGGTGCCGTCAGGACTGACACCCCGTCTTTTGGGTAATATACGTTATGATATTATTCGTTAACTGTGCAGACGCTCACGCGGTTCCAGGAGTTCTCCTCGAAGAGGTCACCGATACCCATGCCTTCTGCCTGGATGCGGTCAGCAGCGATGCCATAGCGTTTTACGAGAGCTTTCTTCACAGCTTCCGCACGACGCTGGGCGAGCTTCTTGTTGAATGCGAGAGAGCCGTCTTTCGAAGCGTAACCCTTTACGGTTACAGTAGCGCTCTTGTTCTCTTTGAGCTGATCGGCAACCATTGCGATGTTGGGCTGCTGGTTGGCCTGGATTGTGGAAGAACCGCAGTTGAAGAACACATAGCGGATGTTGTTGAGGTCTTTGACAACTTTCTCCACAGCAGCCGGGCGACGGTTGCAGGCGTCAAGCTGAGCCTGGAGGTCGGCGAGCTGTGCGAGCAGGGCAGCGTTGTTGGCGCCGCATGCGTCAAGGTCAGCGCGGAGTGCATTGATCTGTGCGTTGAGTGCGTCGATCTCGTTCTGGTCATAAGGACGGACAACAACGAAGTGGTGTGTGCCGTTGGAATTGCCGAAGTGGTATGTGATACCTGCCTCAAGTTCCAGACCGCCGTAGTTGGCATTGTAGTCGGCGGCATATCCGAGCACGTTGGGGCTGGGGTTGCCGTTCATGTTCCAGATGTATGCGGGTTTCACGGCGAGTGTCCATGCGCGGCTTGCTCCGAGGTTGAAGTTGAAATTCAGACCGACCTTGGTAGCCCAGGAGTTGCCGTCGTCGCAAGTAGTGTGGGGATAATATGCGTGCAGCCATCCGGTGCCTGCCACAAGTTCCATTTCAAACACGCGCGGCATGCCGGCATAGCCAGCGAAAGCATTCGAGAGATTCAATGCGCCAAACACACCGACATACTGATGGTCGAATACGTTGGCTGATTTTACCGGATACCAGGAGGAGGTGTTGATGCTCCATTCACCTTCGGCACCGAGACCGAAGACCGGTGTGATCTGTTTGCGGAGTTCTGCACCGACTACGCCGCGGCCATCTTTCCAGAACCCGTGGCTTCCTACAGCCTTGGATGAAAGAACGGCGCCACCTTTGAGAGTGAAACTCCAGTTGTCGGTAAACTTGCTGCCTGCCACTGTGGTCTGAGCGGATGCGCAGAGCGAGCTTAAGGCAATAGCTGTCAACAAAATAACCTTCTTCATAATTTCTCTGTTTATTGTTTGGCCACAAAGTTAAAAAGTTTTTAACATTCATCCAAACTATTCAACATCTTTTTGGCTCTCCCGGTTGCAAATTTTTTTAATTATGTGTCCGATTCTTCCCCGCAGTTGTTCTGTTTAGGTTCAGGAGTGTTTTCGGGCGTGCGATGGAATTCTGTATAACTCTGTGCGGCAGGATGATACGCCGGATCGTTCCAGAGGGTGCTCGATATCATGAGGTCTGCGCTTACGCGGTTGCATGCGATCGGCACATTGTGAAGACGGCACTGGCGCAGAAGCATCTGGATGTCAGCTTCGTGAGGCTGCGGATTGAGGTCATCGATCAGGAATACGGCCAGGTCTATTTCGTTTCGCACCACTTTGGCGGCGATTTCGGCGTCTCCTCCCATAGGGCCGGAATTCATGCACTCAATGTTTGCCTGTACCCCTTCTTCGTCGAAGGCTTTCTTGATCAGGCCTCCGGTGGTGCCGGTGCATACCAGATGATGTTTTGAAAGATATTCGGCGTTATACTTCGCCCAGTCTACCATGTCGGCTTTTCTGTGGTCGTGTGCCACCAGGGCGATGGTGAGATGTTCTTTCATGTTGATAAAGTTTTTAATTTTTTGTTTCCGTATGTTAAACAAACTTATGTCTGGTATGGTTTGGCGGCGCATGCTGAAAAATGGTAGGTTTAGCGTGGATTATGATATTGCGCGTGGAGTGAAAGTTGCGTAATTTTGCAATCACAAACCATGACCGATGGGCTGTGGGGAATGATAAACCAGGAAATGAAGACAATGAAAGAGGAAAAAGATGTGAAGAGTGTTTCCGGAAAAGAATTCGGCGGCGAGCGCGCGCTGTTTGCAGTGAAGGATGTGGCTTTGACAGACTGTGTGTTCCATGCAGGTGAATCGGCATTGAAACGCACGGCCGGTATCGTTGCTGAGCGTTGCCTGTTTGAGGGTAAATATCCCTTCTGGCACACCGACGGCTTCAGGGTAGTGGACTGCACGTTCACTCCGGGTGCAAGGGCTGCTTTGTGGTATTCCCGCGACCTGGTGATGAAGCATACGAAAGTAGATGCTCCCAAGATGTTCCGTGAAATGGAGAATCTTGATATCGAGGATGTGGAGATCCCCGATGCACAGGAAACACTCTGGGGTTGCCGCAACGTGAAATTGCGCGGAGTGAAAGTCGCCAATGCCGATTATATTTTCATGCACAGCTCGAACATCGATATCGACGGCTACCGCCAGGACGGCAACTACTCCTTCCAGTATTGCCGCGACGTGGTTATCCGCAACGCGGTCATAAACTCCAAAGACGCTTTCTGGGAAACAGAGAATGTGACTATCTACGATTCCGAAATCAATGGCGAGTATCTCGGATGGCATTCCAAAAATCTTCATCTTGTAAGATGCAGGATAAATGGCACACAGCCTTTGTGTTATGCCGAGGGGATGGTCATCAGGTTCCAGGACGATGGCGAAGAGAGCGATCTCGCTTTCGAGGACAGCACAGTGGAGGCGACAGTGAATTCAGCCATCGTGAGTGTCAAGAATCCTCGCAGCGGCCATATCAGGGCGCTCGCGATAGGTGAGATTATAGTAGACGCCAACGTGATCGCGCCTGCCGACTGTGTCATAGAGACCGAGTTATGAGCCGGTTCGACGAGATTGTGGATCGCCGCGGAAGCGGCTCCTATAAATGGGATTCGGCCGGAAACCGGGAGGTCATACCCCTCTGGGTGGCCGACATGGATTTCCGCACCGCTCCTGTTGTGACCGACGCCTTGAAACGCAGGGTCGATCATGGCGTTTTCGGATATACGCTTGTCGGTGACGATTACTATGATGCGCTTACCGGATGGTTCGAAAGCCGCCACGGCTACAGGTTCGACCGTCGGAATGTCATTTATACGTCTGGTGTTGTCCCGGCGGTTTCTGCCATAATCAAGGCACTTGTGCCGCCCGGAGAAGGTGTGGTGGTGATGACCCCGGTTTACAATTGTTTCTTCTCATCGATAAGAAACAACGGCTGCCTCATTGTGGAAAGCCCGCTTAGGCGAATTGACTGTGCCGACGGGTTGTTCACATACGAGATTGATTTCGATGACCTCGAGCGGAAGTGCTCGCGTGATGATGTGGGAATGCTTCTGCTGTGCAACCCCCACAATCCTGCCGGAAGGCGGTGGACGCATGCCGAACTTACGCGTGTGGCACAGATCTGCCGCCGGCACGGTGTGAGGGTGGTGAGCGACGAGATACACTGCGAGCTTACAGCGCCCGGCACTTCATATATCCCGTATGGCATTGTGGATGCCGAAGTCAACGCCGGCGTTCCTTCCTCCCTGATATGCCTCTCTCCCTCAAAGGCTTTCAACACAGCAGGACTGCAGATTGCCAATATCGTGTGTCCCGACGAAGAGGTGCGTGCGCTTGTGGACCGTGCCATCAATATCAACGAGGTGTGCGATGTGAATCCTTTCGGGGTGGAGGCTCTGAAGGCTTCCTATACGCCGGCAGGGGAGGAATGGCTCACGGAACTGCGCGAATATCTCTGGGAAAACTACCGTATGACGGTGAGGATGCTCAGGGAAGGGTTGCCGCAATGTCCGGTCACCAAACTTGAGGCCACATATCTGCCATGGGTGGATATAACGGCTCTCGGCATCTCTGCCGAGGAACTTGAGCGTCGTCTTATGGAAGAGGCTGCCGTGTGGGTGAATCCCGGTGACATGTATGCCGCCGAGGGGTATATAAGGTTGAATATAGCATGTCCGCGCAGCGTTCTTGCTGAGGGGTTGCGCCGCATGATTGAATGGGTGAATTTGAATTGATCTGCCTTGCTTAAATTGATTCAGTCCGGAGCTCCGTTGAGTTTCCGTCAGCGTCTGTCGCTGACGGCCCAGTTGTCATGGCCGGCCATCATGGCGCAGCTCTCGAGTATCCTGATGCAGTATATAGATGCCGCTATGGTTGGGCGTCTGGGCGCCGACGACAGCGCGGCGGTGGGACTTGTCAGCACAAGCCTCTGGCTTTTCTGGGGATTGTGTTCTTCGGCCATGGTCGGCTTTTCGGTGCAGGTGGCGCACCGCATGGGTGCGGCCGATTACAGCGGCGCCCGGTCGGTGCTCAGGCAGGGGTTGGGTTCGGCTGTGCTGTTCGGTTTTGTGATGGCTGTGATAGGATGCGCCATCGCGGTTCCGCTGCCACATTGGCTCGGTGGAGATGGGAAGGTCTGCGAAGGGGCGTCGGTCTACTTTATGGTGTTTGTGGCTTCGTTGCCGCTGCTTACCCTGAACTATCTCGGCGGGGGAGTGCTGCGTGCGTCTGGCAATATGAAGGTGGCCGGCGCCGTCAATGTGCTTATGTGCCTGCTTGACGTTGTCTTCAATTTCTTTTTCATATTCCCGTCGCGTGAGATGCAGCTCGCGGGGGCATCGTTACATATACCGGGGCTGGGGCTGGGAGTTCTCGGTGCCGCTTTGGGTACGGTCTGTGCCGAGATCGTGTCTGCTGCCCTTATGCTGTGGTATGCATGTGTGCGGCAGCCCGATCTCGCTATTGTGGGCAGGCGTGCCGCAGGACGTGATATCCTGCCATACACATGTCATCGAGACTGGCGTGATTTTCTTCCTACTGGCACTGTGTTGCGCAATGCCTTGAGAGTTTCTGCTCCCATGACCCTGGAGCATGGTGTGATATGCGGGGCGCAGATTGTGGTTACAGTGATTGTGGCGCCTTTGGGTGTGATGGCGATAGCCGCCAATGCGTTTGCCGTTACGGCAGAGGCTCTCTGCTATATGCCCGGTTACGGTATTGGCGACGCAGCCACCACACTGGTGGGACAGAGCTATGGCGCGAAACGCAAGGATCTCGTAAGGCAGTTCGGGTATCTTACGGTGGGACTTGGAATGGCGGTGATGACCGTAATGGGTGTGATACTGTGGCTTGCCGCTCCTGCTGTCATGGAGCTGCTTTCACCTGTGGCCGACATCCAGAGCCTCGGCGTTTCGGCGCTGCGCATAGAGGCATGGGCAGAGCCTATGTTCGCTGCCTCGATCGTGGCCTATGGAGTGATGGTGGGTGTGGGCGACACAATAGTGCCGGCTGCCATGAATTTTTCGAGCATATGGCTTGTGCGTCTCCCTATCGCCGCATTGCTCGCTCCCTCAATGGGACTTGACGGTGTGTGGCTCGCCATGTGCATAGAGCTATGTTTCAGGGGACTGATATTCCTGTGGCGTCTTGTGAGCGGAGCATGGCTCAGGAAGGGGTTGAAAACAGACACGGCAGTTTGACCGCCGGCATGTGAATGTCACTCCTCAGGAAGGACTTTGGCAGGGTCTATCTCTATCTCGATCTTCTTGCCGTTGACATCCTGCCATACCATCAGCAGTTTCATGTCTTCATGGTGCAAAGCCTCAAGTCCGTCAAGAAATTTCTCGTTTACCAGATTGCGTCTGAACTCATTCTCTGCCGATTCTTTTAACCCGGGAAGCTGATCCTCGGTTATGTCAGACAGATTTATGTATGGGCGGCAGAGAAATGTTATTACCAGTCTGTTGCCGTCTATTTCCGCTTTCGAGTCATCGAACAGTCCGGTCTTGGCCTCTTCGGCGCGGAACACCGGTGAATTGAGTTCGGCCACAAGGGCGTCGATAGCCGCGGTGTGTCTGTCGCAGGAAAAGAGTGAAGCTATTAT
>CADFRV010000152.1 GCA_902836725.1 Muribaculaceae bacterium | reverse complement strand
TTTAAACGCATGAATGATATAAAATCATTGCAAGGAGCGGAACTCCTTGCCGCTCTCGAGGAGAAAGCACTCCGCGGAGAACCGGCACCTATCGGCCTATGCCTGCGCCTTGCCGACGAAATAAACGGATCCCAGGCACCGCACGACTGGAACTCCGGACTTTTCGGCGCCCTCTGCGACGCCGCCGACAGGGTCCGCGAGGCTCTCCACGGCGACGTGGCCGACACCTGCTCCATTGTCAACGGACGCTCCGGACGCTGCACCGAAGACTGCAAATGGTGCGCCCAGGCATCGCGCCACCATACCGGATGCCGCGAGTATGAATTTGTCAGCGACGAAGAATATTTCAGCACCCTGCGCGCCAACGATGCCGCGGGCGTAAAACGTTTCTCCATTGTATGCTCCGGACGCAAAGTGGCGATGAACGACATCCGCCGCTTCTGCGACCTTTACCGCCACTCGCAGGAAATATCCGGCATGAGCCTCTGTGCCTCAATGGGTCTTCTCAACCGCGAGGAGCTGCAGGCGCTCTACGACGCCGGAGTACGCCGATACCACTGCAACCTCGAGACTTCCGCCTCATATTTCCCCACCCTTTGCACCACACACACACGCGAAGACAAACTCCGCACCATCCGCCTGGCCAGGGAGGTAGGCATGGAGGTATGCTCCGGCGGGATCATAGGCATGGGGGAGACACTCGCGCAACGCCTCGAGCTAGCTACGGAAAGCCGCGATGCCGGCGCCATATCCATACCTGTCAACCTCCTCAACCCCATCAAAGGCACACCACTCGAGGACACGCCTCTCATAAGCGAGCCTGAAGTTGTACTCACCATCGCGCTGATGCGTCTGGTGGCGCCAAAACAGACAATACGTTTCGCAGGAGGGCGCGCGCGCATGAGCGCCGCCGCCACCGCACGCATGCTGCGCGGTGGGGCCAACGGAGCCATCGTAGGCGACATGCTCACCACAATCGGCAATGCCATGGAGGAGGACAGGAAATTATTCACCTCTGTAGGACTCAAGATCTGACAACACAGCCAGACAAGGAAATACGCCTTAATTATTATCCCATGACCGACAACAGACCATCAGACAAAAGCCCACGCCGTTTCGTCATAACCATCGGACGCCAGTTCGGCAGCGGCGGCCGCGAACTCGGCCGCAAGATAGCCGAGCGCTTCGGCATAGAATATTACGACAAAAAACTCCTGTGGGAGGCGGCGAGCAGAGCCGGCATGTCACGCGAGATATTCGAGAAAAACGACGAGCGTATGCCCCGCCTCATCGGAAGCTCGGTAGGCTTCTCGATGGGCTACGGGCAACTCCCATGGTACAACGGGGAAGCCATGATGACAGACTCCATCTACAATGCCCTGGCCGACGTGATGGACCATCTGGCTGACACAACACCCTGCGTGATCGTTGGACGCTCGGCCGACCATGTGCTGCGCGACAACAGCGTGCCCCGGGTGAGCCTTTTCGTACATGCCCCGATGGAAACACGTGTCAGCCGCATACTGTCCCGGTCAGAGGATATAAAACAGAAAAACGCCGCACGCTCTCTTGCCGAAAAAACCGACAAGATGCGCGCGGCATATTATAATTTTTACACCGACAAAAAGTGGGGCGATGCCGCTTCTTATGATCTCACCCTCGACTCATCCGTGCTTTCGATGGATGATATCTGCGACATCGTGGCACTGTATATCCGCAAGCGCTACGGATTCGATCCCGAAGAAGCAAAGCAACAGCTATAATCCCCGTCAGACCTCTCCGGTCTTATGGCTACCGGCATGCTCTTCCTCCTTCCCATCCGTACGGGAAGAGGAGGGATCCACTCCCCCGGCTGTCTCGACGGCGCTATCCTCTCCGGTCTTTTCTCCGGTCTTTTCAGGCATGGCGGGATGCAGAGGAGGCAACCTGTGCGACTGCACCGTCACCATAACGCCGTTGATACCGTAGAGCACCGCGCCGATACCGGTGATCAGCACTACCCAGCGCTCGTTCTCCACATTGCGAAGAGGAGTGATGCAGAGCATGGCAACGCCGGCGATCATCACCAGGATCGGAATGATATACATCCAGGCCGGATAGTCCACCGGACGCTGTTTATAGGAAATCAGGAATACCTGGAAGGCTCCCCCCACCACCAGCAGGGCGGCGAAAGGATACAACAGGAGCGGCCTGAAAATATCGGGCATCAGTATGATGCAGGCGCCAAGACCCAGTCCGCCGACACCGCACACTATCTGTATGCCGCGGTAAGCCGCAGAATGTTTGCTCTTCCCTGTAAAAAATGTGGAGACGAGCAGCATCACCGCAGGAATGGCAAAAGCCAGACCGCACAGAAACACAATGCTACGGGGCAACTGGTCCCCGTCGAAGAAATAGATGAACACGGCCCCCAGTATCAGTATGAGAATGGAGACAAGCGTATTTCCTTTGTTTGACATATCGCTGAAACGTTTGGTTTGAACATATCCGAAAGGCTTGCCTGCGGGAAGCCTTTGAAAATAATAATGTACAAAAGTAGAAAATTGTTTTGAATGGACAACAATAAAGACCACTCCCCCGTCGGCATAATCGTGGCCATGGGTTCGGAACTGAAAATGCTGCTCGACGAAATGTCGTCGGTGACAGAAGAAACCGCCAACGGCACCACATATTACAGAGGTAATATCGGGCACCGCGACATAGTGGCCATGCAGTGCGGCATAGGCAAAGTGAATGCCGCTGTGGGAGCGCTCACACTCATCGAGCGGTATGCACCCCAGGCCATAATCAACACCGGAATTGCCGGCGGCACAGGAGGGGGAGCCGACATACTCGACGTGGTTGTGGGAACCGAAGTAGCATACCACGACGTATGGTGCGGCCCCGGCAACGCGCCTGGCCAGATACAGGGACTTCCCGAACGTTTCGCCGGGGCAACCGCCTTGTTCGGCATCACACAGGACACCCCCGGAGTAAAACTCGGCCTCATCGCCTCGGGCGACCGCTTCGTAAGCACACCGGAAGAACTTGCCGCACTCCTGACAACCCAGCCCCAGGCCATCGCATGCGACATGGAGTCAGGCGCCATCGCCCAGGTCTGCCACCTCAAGCAGATCCCCTTCCTTGCAATCCGCGTCGTCAGCGACACCCCCGGTGCCGAAAACCACCTCGACCAGTACCTCGACTTCTGGAACGTCGCCCCCTCCCGCACTTTCGGCATCCTCCGGCAGCTCCTCTCCCGCTGATCCACCCGCTCTCCCTGATATCTCTTTTTTCTCATTTTCTTAATTTCTCATTTTCTCCCCATTCATGGAAAAGATACCCAGTTTCAAGATCGACCATCTCACCCTTCAGAAAGGGATATATGTAAGCCGCAGGGACACCACACCCTCGGGCGACATCATCACCACCTTCGACATACGCATGACAGCCCCAAACCGAGAACCAGCACTCTCGCCCGAGGCACTCCACGCCATGGAGCACCTCGCCGCCACCTTCCTCCGCAACCATCCCCTGTGGAAAGAGCGCGTCGTATACTGGGGACCGATGGGATGCTGCACCGGCAACTACCTTATATTACAGGGAATGCTCGAGCCGGCCGACATACTGCCGCTCATGCTCGAGACCATGCGCTTCATCGCCGGTTTCGAAGGTGAAGTGCCGGGAGCCACACCCCGCGACTGCGGAAACTACTCCTTTATGGACCTCCCCGCAGCGAAAGCCGCCGCAGAGGCATATGTCAATGTACTTGAGGCACTATAGCATTTTTTAACGTAATTTTGTTCAAAAACCGCACCGCCACACAAGAGTAGAATTATTTTTTACTAATTTTGCAGCCGTTATGGGATTGTCTTACAGAACACAGACACTCCCCGAATCACTTTGTAAAGTAACCTATGGGCTTGAATTTAACCATAGACCAGGGCAACAGTTCGGCTAAAATCGCTGTCTGGGACGGCGACACACTTGTGGACCAGGAGGTAGCAGGCTCCTTGTCGCGTGAGCTGCTCTCCAAAGTGGTGGAACGCTTCCGTCCCTCCCGCGCATTATGCTGCTCGGTTACCGGCAATGGCAAACGCATCGCCCAATGGCTCGGCACACAAGGTGTCACCGCGCATGAAGTGAACTGGCAGATGCCCCTGCCGCTCATACTCGACTACGCCACCCCGCACACACTCGGCGAAGACCGCATAGCGGCAGCCGTCGGGGCATGGAGTCTCCGCCCGGGCGAGAACTCCCTGGTGGTGGACATGGGCACCGCCGTCACTTACGACCTCGTGAGTGCCGACGGGCATTTCCGCGGAGGCAACATCGCCCCCGGCATCGGTATGCGCCTGCGGTCGCTCAACAGTTTCACCGCCCGCCTCCCTAAAGTAGTGGGATACGGCGACACCCCCCTGCTCGGCACCGACACCGCCACAGCGATGCGCGCGGGAGCCGTGCGTGGAGTGGTAAGCGAGATCGTGTATTACCGCAACTCACTTCCCGAAGGCACCAACGTGGTGCTCACCGGCGGATGGGCTGAAAGGGTAAGCGAGTTTCTCGACTTCCCGGTGATACTTGAAAAATGCCTTGTCACAAAAGGTTTACTCAGCATCCTCCTGTATAATGAAGATAACTAAGATATTATTCGCGCTAATAGCGCTGGCATCATTCGCAAATCCCGGCGCATACGCCGAAAGCAACACCGTTTCGCCATATTCCCGTTTCGGATATGGCCTATTGTCAGATCAGGCCAACACCGTGCAGAAGTCGATGGGCGGCGTGGGTTACGCCATGCGTTCCGGAAGACAGATCAACTTCATGAACCCGGCCAGCTATGCCGGCATGGACTCGCTCACATTCCTTTTCGACATGGGGCTTGACCTGAAATCGCTCAGCACAAAAGAGGGTGCGGAGAAAGGGAATAATTTCACCGGCGGCCTGAACTACATCACCATCCAGGCGCCCCTTGCAAAATGGATATCGGCATCGGCAGGTCTGATACCGGTGACATCTGTCGGATATAAGTTCGGCGACGAGATCACCAATGGCGAATCCGCCCATCAGGGCACCGGCGACCTCAACCAGCTCTATCTCGGTGTGGGAGTGCAGCCGTTCAAAGGTTTCTCGGCCGGTATCAACATCGGCTACCTCTTCGGTACGCTCGTAAACTCCGATTACATATATGCCACCAACCCCGATACCGGAGACGCCTCCACATCGCTCTTCGAGAGGCAGACAGAAGTGCGCGACTACAGCCTGCGCCTTGGAGTGCAGTACGGCATCACCCTGGCTACCGACCACGAGGTGACACTCGGCGTGGTATACGAACCGGGCAAAAGTCTGCGCGGACACGCACGCGGCATCAAATATGACGTGACATCCGACTCCAAACCCGACACACTCGCCGACCTCCGCCTCAAGGACCACTCACAATTTCCGGAACTTTGGGGCGCCGGCCTCAGCTACCAGTGGCAGAAACGCCTCATGGCGGAAGTTGACTTCACATACCAGCCATGGAAAGGTGTCAAATATGCCAATATACCCGACTTCGGCGACGCCACCTCACAGTTCAGCGACCGCTGGCGCGTGGGCTTCGGTCTGCAGTTCGTCAACCGTCCCCGAGGAAGCTGGCTGCAGCGTGTGAACTACCGCCTTGGAGCCTACTACAACCACGACTATATCACCGTCAAAGGAAATAATATCGAGGAATATGGCGTGTCACTCGGTTTCGGCCTCCCCGTACCCTCTGCAAAGACAATGGTGAACCTCAGCTTCGAATACCGCAACCGCCGCGCCACACCTGTGAAACTGGTGCAGGAAGACTACTTCACCGTGACACTCGGCATAAACTTCAACGAACTCTGGTTCTGGCGCAACAAACTCCGCTGACCGGCAATCACTAACCGATACCGTTTTCCGATTGAATACTACCCGTTTCAACGGCATGAAACTGCTGCCGGCGCTACTGATGGCGCTGGTAGTGGCTTTTTGTACCATAGCCTGTTCCGACGAAAAGAGAGAGACTATAGCGCTCAGCGCGGATCCGGAGACATTTCCCACAATGCGCACCACCAACGTATCGACAACCATTTCCGATTCAGGCTACACACGCTACCATATCACCGCCCCACTGTGGCTGATGTATGAGGAAGCAAAAGAACCGCACTGGAACTTCCCCGACG
>CADFRV010000151.1 GCA_902836725.1 Muribaculaceae bacterium | reverse complement strand
AAAGGCCCCGGGAAGTGTCCCGGCCGCAAACGGTGCGGTCGTGACGCAGGTATCTGATGATACCTATGCCACGACCGCAGATATTTCTATTGGTTTCAGATGGGGTTATTCTCCTTTCTGAACGACTTTTATGACATTATTCACGAATTCAGTGCCCCATGTTGATTTCGGTGCATAGAAGCAGAAACACATTATGCGGTCCTTGCCGATAGTGTTTTCATACGCGCGGAAATACAAGGTACGGGAAATTCGGTCTATACCGAGAATTATCCAATCTCCATGCCCCGGTTCTATGTATGTTCCGTCTTCGTATGGATTATCTATAAAGCGTACTCCTGATTTTTCAAGACCGGAAAAAATGTCGGGGTTTGTATCGTATACCCACGAAGCAAGCACGTCGCCGGGATGATATAGCTCCACCTGATGGTGCGGGGTTACCCGTATGGCCTCTTCATGGAAGCGGTTCTCGGTTCTGGATACGACATCCGGGTTGAAATTGTCAGCGAAAAGGTCTTCACACGTAGCCCAATAGAACTCCACATCCACAGTCAAGCTGTTGTAATGCCTTGTGTAAAGCCGGTGTGGTGATGCCGGGATTTCAAGAAGTAAATCGCGCCCCTCGAACACGCAATCTGTGTAGTCTACAGGAATTCCTTCTATAATTTCAGGAGGCGCAGCCGGTTCATCCTCCTTGCTGTCGCAGCTTGTTGTCACAGAGGCAGCAAGCGCCAACATGCAGATCATTGCGAAATATGATATAATTTGTTTCATAATTCTATCTAATGTGATATTAGACTATTATTCGCAAAAATAATTGTTCTTTTAAATAAATGCAAATGTTTGTTGATAAATTTATCCTGGTTTATATGTATGGGCGTATGGCGGGTGGGTGAGTGGTTGCCGGGGGGAGGGGAGAAGGAGCCGTTTGTTCCGGTTAACCTTTTATGGCGCTTATGTGTTATACTGTTAAAAAATAAATTAGTATCTTTGCAACGTATTTCCAGACAGCAGATGATTGAAAGAATCGTTATAATAGACAGCGCCGACCCGGTCAGTTTCTATGGCGTGAACAATGCCAACATGCACCTGATACGTAACCTTTTTCCGAAACTGCGCATGGCAGCACGGGGATCAGTGATAAAGGTGATGGGGGATGATGCCGAGACGTCGGAATTTGAAAAGAAAATCAAGGAGCTTGAGGCTTACTGCGCCAAATACAACAAGCTCACCGAGGATGTGATTCTGGATATCATCAAGGGGAACAAGCCCGCGGCAGGCGCTTCCGACGGAGGTGTCATCATATATGGGGTGAACGGCAAGCCGATCTCGGCGCGCACTCCCAACCAGTTCAAGCTCGTGGAGGCGTTCAGGAAGAACGACCTGACTTTCGCGCTCGGTCCCGCCGGAACGGGCAAGACCTATGTGGCGATAGCCCTCGCCGTGAGGGCGCTCAAGAACCGCGAGGTGAAGAAAATCATACTTTCGCGCCCGGCGGTGGAGGCGGGGGAGAAGCTCGGATTCCTCCCCGGCGACATGAAGGACAAGATCGACCCATATCTGCAGCCCCTTTACGATGCCCTGGAGGATATGATCCCCGCAGTGAAGCTCAAGGAGTACATGGAGACCAAGGTGATCCAGATCGCCCCGCTCGCCTTCATGCGCGGCCGCACGCTCAACGACGCCGTGATTGTGCTCGACGAGGCGCAGAACACCACCACCCACCAGATAAAGATGTTCCTCACCCGCCTCGGTGTGAACGCCAAGATGATCATCACCGGCGACGCCACCCAGATCGACCTCCCGCGTTCGGTGAACTCGGGCCTTATCCAGGCGCTGCGCATCCTCGACGGCATACAGGGGATAGGCAAAGTGGAGTTCGGCAAGAAAGATATCGTGCGCCATCAGCTTGTGCAGCGTATCGTGGAGGCATACCAGGCCTTCGACGAGCAGCAGAAGCTCATCGAGGCCTCCCGCGCCGCCGAAGAGGAGGGGGAGGCACCCGCGCAGGAGGGTTAGCGGCCGCCCGGTCCTCCAATTTCCAAGCAACTACTCAAAACCATAATTTCCATATCACTAATTATTCTTCAATGGCAACCTTACTGAAGACCGATTACAGTTTTCCCGGCCAGACAGCTGTGTATCATGGCAAAGTGCGTGACGTATATTCCATCGGGGACGACCTCCTCGTGATGGTGGCCACAGACCGCATTTCGGCATTCGACGTTATCTTACCCGAGGGTATCCCTTACAAGGGGCAGGTTCTCAACCAGATAGCTTCCAAGTTTCTGGAAGCTACAGCTGACATCGTGCCCAACTGGCGCCTTGCCACCCCCGATCCCATGGTCACCGTGGGATACCGCTGCGAGGGCTTCCCTGTGGAAATGATCATCCGCGGCTATCTCACAGGCAGCGCATGGCGCGAATATGCCGCCGGCAACCGTGTGCTCTGCGGAGTGAAACTCCCCGACGGCATGCGTGAGAACGAGCGTTTCCCCGAGCCGATCATCACCCCCACCACCAAAGCTGCCGAGGGACATGACGAGAACATCTCCCGTGAGGAGATCATCGCCCAGGGGCTTGTCAGCGAAGAGGATTACACTAAGATGGAGGAATATACACGCGCGCTCTTCGCACGCGGTACCGCCATGGCTGCCGAAAAGGGGCTGATCCTGGTGGATACTAAATATGAGTTCGGCAAACGCGACGGCAAGGTGATTCTCATCGACGAGATCCACACCCCCGACTCGAGCCGTTACTTCTATGCCGACGGCTACGAGGAGCGCTTCGAGAAAGGTGAGTCCCAGCGTCAGCTCTCGAAGGAGTTCGTGCGCCAGTGGCTTATCGACCACGGCTTCATGGGCAAGGAGGGTCAGCAGGTGCCTGAAATGACTCCCGAGTTCTGCAACGAGGTTTCGGAACGCTATATCGAGCTGTACGAGCACATCACAGGATGCAAGTTTGAGAAAGCTCCCGAGGAGAACCTCGCCGAGCGCATCGCGCAGAATGTGCTCTCCTGCCTCGAGACCCTCAAAAACTGATACTACACTACCCTCACACACCGCATAATGCCCACACCGGAAAATATAAAACCATACGATGCCACCCGCCCGAAGACCGAGCAGGTGGAGGAAATGTTTGACTCCATCGCTCCGGCGTATGATTTTATGAACCGTGCGATGACATTCGGCATCGACAAGATATGGCGTGCCAAGGCGGTGGCGATGGTAAGGAAATGTGCCCCCGCGAAACTGCTCGATGTGGCCACCGGTACCGGCGATCTTGCCATAAAACTTGCCGGCGTTATGCCGCAGGTGCATGTCACCGGCATAGACCTCTCGGAGCAGATGCTTGCCATAGGGCGCGAAAAAGTAAGGAAAGCCGGGCTGTCGCACCGCATAGACATGCTCAAGGCCGACTGTCTGGCTCTCCCTTTCGACGATGCAAGTTTCGACTGCGTGACTGTGGCCTACGGGGTGCGTAATTTCGAGAATCTGGCGCAAGGCTACCGGGAGATGGCGCGGGTGCTCCGTTCCGGCGGCATGCTTTGCGTGATAGAATTGTCGGTGCCGCAGGGGCGGCTGGTGAATCCGCTTTACCGCTTCTATTCCGGCACTGTAATTCCGGCCGTGGGACGTCTTGTCAGCAGCGACACCTCGGCCTATTCATATCTCCCCGCCTCCATCGCGGCGATGCCGCAGGGGAAGCGGATGCTCGGGATCATGGAGGAGGCTGGTCTTGAAAAAGCCTCCCTCCGTCCGTTGACCTTCGGCACATGCACCATCTATACGGCCTATAAACCGTAAGGCAGTCTGCCGCCGTGTTGTTTTATGCGGTGAAAATTGTGGTAAAACAACAAAGCATCTTTTCTTTCTTTCCCCGCTTTAACAGATGCAGTGGCTGATTTTTCCAAATTTTGGATAAAATAGCGGAAAATACTGCAAAAATATGTTAAATAAAAGGCAGAATGTTTGTGTATGTCGGGAGAAATGACTTCCTTTGCATGTGTGTTTTTCATAGTATTAGATTAAGATAAAGGTTTAAAGGAAAAAGGTCGTCGTGATGACGCCCTTTTTTTATGTATATATCCCATGCGAATCATGCCTGATTTGTGCTGCAATTCCGACAATACAACATCAAAAACAACGCGAAAAACAACCGCAGATCCGTCCTGATGTTGTATGGACGTCCTGTGGCGCTTTTGCCAAGAAAACACAAATTGCGTTAATCTGCCTCTTTTGCCTGTGCCGGCAGCATCACGCGGTTGTTCTGTTTAAAGAGGCTTTTAGGGCAGTCGTCTGTGGTTCTTCTGTGCCATACTGTATTCCCCGGCCTAAATAGGGCTAAAGAAATTTGTTTTATGCAGGTATTGCGTATATTCAAAGTTAATCTTGGCAAAGATTACTAAAAAAGTGGAGGCAGCATACGGTTTAACCCGGAAAAAATGAGTAACTTCGCGCATTAGAAAGGATTGTCTTACAAGACGGTTCCGCCCCCCCCGGTGTCTGCGGCTGTCTGTATGAATCCTGAGGTGGGTTTACGTAAAGTAAAAACTACACAACACATAATACATGTAATTACAGTTATGAGTAAAGTAAAAAAATTCCTGACGTGTGACGGTAACCAGGCTGCTGCACATATCTCGTATATGTTCAGCGAAGTGGCCGCTATTTACCCCATCACTCCGTCATCAACCATGGCGGAATACGTTGACGAATGGGCTGCTGCCGGCCGTAAGAATATCTTCGGTGAGACAGTGCTCGTGCAGGAGATGCAGTCTGAAGGTGGTGCCGCAGGTGCCGTTCACGGCTCGCTCCAGGCAGGTGCCCTCACCACAACCTATACAGCTTCGCAGGGTCTCCTCCTTATGATCCCCAACATGTACAAGATCGCAGGCGAGCAGCTCCCCTGCGTTTTCCATGTTTCGGCCCGTACGCTCGCTTCGCATGCGCTGAGTATCTTCGGAGACCATCAGGACGTTATGTCGGTGCGCCAGACAGGCTTCGCCATGCTCTGCGAAGGCTCCGTGCAGGAGGTTATGGACCTCGCCGGAGTGGCACACCTCGCCACCATCAAATCCTCCATCCCCTTCGTGAACTTCTTCGACGGTTTCCGCACATCGCATGAGATCCAGAAGATCGAGGCTATGGACCAGGACGATATCGCTCCGCTGCTCGACCGCGAGGCTCTCGCACGTTTCCGTCAGCGTGGCCTCACACCCCAGGCTCCCGTATCGCGCGGTATGGCTGAGAACGGCGACGTCTTCTTCCAGCACCGCGAGGCATGCAACCCCGCATACGACCGTGTGCCCGAGGTTGTGGAGGAATATATGAACAAGATCTCCGAGATCACCGGCCGCAAATACGGCCTCTTCAACTACTACGGCGCAGAGGATGCAGACCGTGTGATCATCGCCATGGGCTCTGTCACACAGGCTGCCCAGGAAGCCATCGACTCGCTTATCGCCAAGGGTGAGAAAGTAGGTCTGGTATCCGTGCACCTCTACCGCCCCTTCTCCGCCAAGCATTTCCTCGCCGCTGTGCCCGCCACAGCAAAGCGCATCGCAGTGCTTGACCGCACCAAGGAACCCGGTGCCAACGGCGAGCCCCTTTACCTTGATGTAAAGGAATGCTTCTACGGCAAGGAGAACGCCCCGCTGATCGTAGGCGGCCGTTACGGTCTGGCGTCGAAAGACACCACACCCGCCCAGATCATCGGCGTGTATGAGAACCTCGCCCTCCCCATGCCCAAGGACCACTTCACAGTAGGTATCGTTGACGATGTGACATTCACATCGCTTCCCCTTCCCGAAGAGGTGGCTCTCGGCGACAAGAGCACATACGAGGCCAAGTTCTTCGGTCTCGGCGCCGACGGTACTGTAGGTGCCAACAAGAACTCCATCAAGATCATCGGCGACAACACCAGCAAGTACTGCCAGGCATACTTCGCATACGACTCCAAGAAGTCGGGCGGTTTCACCTGCTCGCACCTCCGTTTCGGCGACGCGCCTATCCGCTCCACATATCTGGTGAACACCCCCAACTTCGTGGCTTGCCACGTACAGGCTTACCTGCACATGTATGATGTGACACGCGGTCTGCGCGACAACGGCACCTTCCTGCTCAACACCATCTGGGAAGGTGAGGAGCTCGCCAAGAATCTTCCCGCCAA
>CADFRV010000150.1 GCA_902836725.1 Muribaculaceae bacterium | reverse complement strand
ATATTTTCAAGAATACGTCTGCCGGAAATAAAATCATCACGTGAAAGTGAGCCCGGGCCGCATGTTTCTGACAGAAAGCCATCTGGTGTTATGGTCACAGTAAGGAATTTACTTCACGACATGCATTTCAGGATGGGGCTTATAGCACTCTTCTGCTATGAGATAGCGGAAATATCCATAAACAGTTTATTCATAAATTACGCCACTGCCGACGGTTGGATGGATAAGGCCACGGCTTCAGTTATACTTTCTTTCGGGGCACTCGGCCTCTTTATGGTCGCCCGCATCGCAGGAAGCTGGATAATGAGCCGGATCGCGGCAGGAAAAGTATTGCTGTTCTGTGCTGTCATGACTGTTGCCGGAGCAATAGCGGTATCTCTTGATCTCGGTGCTGTATCAAAGTGTGGCCTTTTCGCATGCTATGCGTTTGAGGCCATTATGTTTCCCACAATCTTTGCAATTACTGTCGCCGGGATCGGTGATTCCGTCAAAATAGCGTCTTCTCTTCTCATGATGACCCCTATCGGAGGAGCCGTCGGAACATTTCTGATGGGCTATATAGCCGATCAGACCTCCATATCCACAGCCTTTGTAATTCCCGCCGCAGGTTACTTATTTGTATTTATCTACGCGCTGTATGCGCTAAAATCCTCTTATAAATGACCACACAATCAGTCTCCGGAATACAGGGATGCGAAATCTGCTGTATCGGACATATAACGCTCGATAAAATAATCACTCCACACTTCACAAAAGAAATGCCCGGTGGAACCGCATATTATTTTGCCAAAGCACTCAAAGGTTTTGAGCACAGCGGTTTCAGACTCGTGACTTCAATCGGTTCTGCCGAGATGGGGGTCATAAAAGAACTGCAGGCAGACGGAATTGATGTCACCGTAATTCCGAGCAGACAATCGGTATGCTTTGAAAACAAATATGGTGATGACATGAACGACCGCACCCAACGGGTGCTTGCCAAAGCCGACCCTTTCATGGCGGAAAAACTTTCCGGTATCGAGGCACGTATATTCCATCTCGGCACACTGTTGGCCGATGATTTTGATCTGGAAGTAATAAAGAAATTATCCGGAATTGGAATTGTATCTGTCGACGTGCAGGGATATCTGCGCAAAGTTGTCGGAGAGTGTGTGGTACCCGTAGATTATTCCATGAAAAAAGAAGCATTGCCCTATATATCCATTCTGAAAGCCAATGAGATGGAAATGCAACAGCTTACAGGGACTGACGACCCGCATAAAGCCGCCCGTATCTTATCAGACTGGGGATGCCAGGAAGTACTCCTCACGCTTGGAGACAAAGGATCTGTAATATATGCCGGTGGCACCTTCTATCAGATACCGGCTTTCACTCCCCATGCACTGGTGGATGCTACAGGGTGTGGAGACACTTATATGGCCGGCTATCTATATATGAGGAGCCGGGGAGCATCATATGAAAAAGCCGGCACATTCGCCGCTGCGATGTGTTCCATCAAATTAAGCGGATCAGGACCTTTAGATGCAACCGAAGACGATGTGATGGCATTTATTTCCAAGCATTCATATTTGGTTGACGCTACACCACGCTGAAAATGCGGATGACTTTTGGCTCTCCCCGAGATTTTTCGTACTTTTGCTAGGATTGAATAGATTACAGAAATTATTTCAACTATTATAAAATACCGATGAACAAGTTTTTTATCCCGTTAGCCATGTCAGCGACCATACTTGGGACAGCCTCAAGCTGCTGCGACAGACAGGAACTCATCGACAAACCTGAGTTCCATTCAACCGACGGCATTTTCAACATTGAAGCTCTGGAAGCTCTAGGAAGAGTAAGCAATCCGCAGGTTTCGCCTGACGGTTCCAAGATCCTGTATGGGGTAAGCTACGAAAGCGTAGAGCAGAACAAATCCAACAACGAACTGTATGTGATGGATACAGACGGATCTAACGTAAAACGTCTGACCACTACACCGGCATCGGAAGGAGACGCCGTTTGGATCGATGGTGGAAAGCGCGTCGCTTTTGTCGCTCCGCACGACGGCAAACCCCAGATGTGGGTGATGAATGCCGACGGAAGCAACCGCCAGGTTGTGACACGCATGCCCAACGGAGTGGGTGGCTTCCTTATCTCTCCCGACGGCACCAAGGTGCTGCTTATTTCTACAGTAAAATACGGCCGCACCGCACAGGATGTATATCCCGATCTCCCCAAAGCCAACGCACGCATCATCGACGACATGATGTACAAGCACTGGGACGAATGGGTCACAGAAATTCCTCATCCTTTCCTTGCAGATTTCACAGGTTTCGGAGTAAAGAATATCCGTGATATAATGCAGGATGAACCTTATGAGTCGCCGATGAAACCATTCGGAGGGATAGAATCTTTTGCATGGTCACCCGACTCCAAACAGATCGTATATGTCAGCCGTAAGAAAACAGGAATGGAATATGCCATCTCAACCAACTCAGACCTGTATCTTTACGATATCGCTGCAGCCACCACACGCAATCTCACAGAAGGCATGATGGGATACGATACAGCTCCGGCATTTTCACCGGACGGAAAGACCCTGGCATGGCTCTCTATGGAACATGACGGCTACGAATCGGATAAAAACCGCATATTTGTCATGGATATGGCCACAGGCGAAAAAACCGATCTCACCACAAACTGGGATTATACAGCTGACGCCATAGCATGGAATCCTGACGGCAAAAACATCTATTTCCTTGCCGCATACCAGGGCGTGACACCCATCTTCAACGTGGAAGTAGCCACAAAGAAAGTCTCTATGGTAACTTCCGGATCAGACATAGCCGATTATGCGGCACTTGCGCCCGTGGGTACCGACCGCATTGTCACCATGCGCCACTCGATGCTTTATCCCAATGAAATCTTCATGGTGGAGAAGCAGCAGGCCACTCCCCTTACGAGCGTCAACAAGGATATCCTCACCCAGATCAAGTCGCCGGTGGTAATGAAGGAGCTTGTTCCCACTACTGACGGAAAGCTGATGACCACCTGGGTGGTTCTTCCTCCCGACTTCGATCCCAATAAGAAATATCCCGCTATACTTTATTGCCAGGGCGGTCCTCAGCAGGCAGTCAGCCAGTTCTGGAGCTATCGCTGGAATCTGATGCTTATGGCATCAAACGGATATGTGGTCATAGCTCCCAACCGCCGCGGTCTCCCCGGTTTCGGCACTGAATGGAACGCTCAGATTTCCGGTGACTATCCCGGTCAGAACATGCAGGATTACCTCTCAGCTGTCGATTACATGAAAGAGAAACCGTTCATCGACGGTGCTCATATCGGCGCTGTCGGCGCAAGCTACGGAGGCTTCTCCGTATATATGCTCGCAGGCATACATGAGAACCGTTTTGCTGCTCTTATCGCGCATGCCGGCATATTCAATATCGAGTCACAATATCTTGAAACCGAGGAAATGTGGTTCGCCAACTGGGATATGGGCGGTGCCTTCTGGGAAAGAGACAACGCTGTCGCACAGCGCACATTTGCTAACTCTCCCCACAAATTCGTGGACCGTTGGAACACACCGATCCTTGTCACCCACGGAGAGTTCGATTACCGCATCCTGTCATCACAGGGTGAAATGGCATTCAACGCGGCACGCCTGCGTGGTGTTCCCGCCGAAATGGTTATCTTCCCCGACGAAAACCACTGGATACTCAAGCCACAGAACGCCATTCTTTGGCAGCGTGTGTTCTTCCGTTGGCTTGACCGTTGGTTGAAACCTGGTGAAAAATGCTCTGATAAAGACTGCACCGAGAGTGGGAAAGAAGCATGTGACAGCGTTAAAGCCTGAAATCGCCGAGACTTCAAATCTTTAAGCACTCCATAAAAAAGGATGGCATGTCAGATTGATAAAATTTGATATGCCATCATTTTTATTGTCCAGACTCACCATTTTATTTCAACCACACATCCATATGCAATCACAGGGCAATACTCAGACCGTTCAGGCAATCATCCTGTAAACAAGTGGTTTATCCGGTATGCAATAGCACTCGATTATACCATGGTGCATCATACCTTGCGCCATATATACGAACATACAATCGCTTCTGCATCTGAAACCTGACATACTGAAACATTTAAATCCGATTTATAAAATGTTCCGGAAATAGAAAATTATGGCAGCAATGCATATTCCGGGTATAAACGAAATTTACTAATTTTGCACTCCCAATGTTATTTATGAGAATAGGAATGAAACGGACTGTATTAGCTGCAATAATAGGCGCCATATGCGTAAGTAGCAATGCCTCAGAAACAAACGACAAGAATGAGATCAATTATATGCCGGAAATACATGGGGTTGTCAGAGCCAGGTGGGAAGGAGAATGGGCTGACAACGATGGATTCGGAAGCCGATTTGAGGTCAGAAACGCCCGCATAAACATCGGTGGAAAAGTATTTCCTACGATTAACTATTATGTGCAGTTCGATGCATCTGACCAGGGCAAGATGAAATTTCTGGATGCATGGGGACGATGGGAATTTTTACCGAAATGGAGAATTCAGGCGGGGCAATTCCGTGTGCCTTTCGGCGTAGATTGTTTCAAAGCGCCCGGAGGATATTACTTTGCCAACAGATCATTTATCGGTAAACACATGGTAAATATGCGCCAGGTCGGAGTTAAGGCAGGCTACTACGGGAAATCCGGGAAAATACCTACAGATATTGAATTCGGTGTCTTCAATACAGCTTCTACAGAAAACCACAATGTATGGCAGAAAAGTTATACCTACGCAGTCAAAAACACCTGGTATATCAGTCATATAGCGGTTTCAGGCAGTTTTGTCAGCTATAAACCGCAATTTACACGAGTCAATGTAGCCGACGGATGTGTGACATGGACCTATGACAGATGGGTAGTAGAAGGTGAGTATCAGCACAAATGGTATGCAGGCGACCGTTTCCGTCATGTCAATGCATGGAACCTCTATGGGGTCTACACTCTCCCTCTTAAAAACAGCACGGTAAATTTCATGTCATTTGAAGGACGTTTTGACGGGATGACAGACCATTCTTCCGGTTCAAACAATTCAGATGGAATACTCGTCGCCGATCATCCGTCGAGACGCCGCATCACTGTAGGATCAACTATCGGCCGTATACACAAGCAACTTAAAGCCGAATTCTCCATAAATTACGAGAAATATTTCTACAATAAAGGCGTCTGCGCCACCAGAGGGAATGATGACAAACTTCTGGCTGAAATCACAATCAAATTCTGATCTCAAGGAGAAAAAAGCCTCTGACTCCGCGTGATAAAATTATTCGCGCGGAGTTATTTTCATCCGCTCAAGTGTAAGCAGAAGATCACCCGAAGCATTGTAGATCTCTGTGATATCGGCTGAAGAGGCACGTGCGCTCTCCGCCTCTTCAAGGGCGAGCAGCAGCTCCGTCTCGCGCATTTCAGCAGGACACGCCGCACGTGTGCTCACCAGATCAATAAACTGCATGGAGTCTGTTTTGTCTGGATCTATAAATAATGTGCCGTTAAACACATTGCATCCTGTATTGCCATGAATCTTTCGGTCCTCTACATCGACGGATATGGACACCTCCCCCTCCATCGGTGTCCCGTTAAGACTTTTGACCGTCCATGCTCCGTTGAGAAATATCATATTTTGCCTGCGCAATATGATAACAGGTACATTGCCGTTGGCCGGCATCAGATCAAGATAAGTAACAGAACCCTCCTGCCGCGGGACATATGAAGACACATCACTTAGCGCAAGATTTATAAGATGTTCCAGGGGAGCATCGTTACACAGACGCTGTGTGGATATTATGTTTTCTATGGAAAGTTTCCTGTCTGGCTGGAGATTGAGATCACCGTTTATATAATTGCATCCGTTGGAGCCATAAAAACGTTTTGCCGAAAGGTCAAAAGTCACATATGGCCGTTCCTCACCCTCCACTTTGTTATTCCTGACCTTATATATCGTCCACTCCCCCCCGAGTGAGAAATCACCGGGTACCGATGCCGTTCCTTTTGCGGCGGCGTTGTCTCCAGACATGGCATTACCGGCCAAAGTCTCCTCATCCTTTTCAAGGGTCCCATTTGTCACGGCATCACGTCTGGCTGCATCAAGCTCTTTTTTCGACACTCCGCTCCCGTTCTTTTTATGCTTGTTTTTCACCGCTTTACCGG
>CADFRV010000149.1 GCA_902836725.1 Muribaculaceae bacterium | reverse complement strand
GCGTTGGCAAGCAGCATCGAGGTCTCCTCGCCGCGCTGCAGAAGGAAGGTGTAGAGGTTCTGTTTTACAAGCTGTTCACGCTTGAGTGTCAGGAATTCGCGTTCCTGTGTGGGGATGCTTCCGAGGTTTGATTCCGCCACGCTCTTGCGCCCCTTGATCTCTTTTACGGAGAGGTCGGCCGATATCTGCGCGCGGTCAACGGAGGTGATTATGTTGGCGCGCATGGCGTCGATCTGCTCGCTTATCTTCTTGAGCATGGCGTTGTTGGGGTTGGCGCTGCTGAGAAGTTCCAGACGTTTGAGCACCACCTCGTTGTATGCCTCTATGGCCTCGGCCATATCGGGTATGGTGGCGGGCACGAGGGAGTAGGCGTTTTCAGGATTCCTGAGGAAGTCGCCTGTCATCCTTATGATCTCGGCCTCTGTCTCGGCGGTAAGGAGCGCTCTCTCCAGTTCCCCTTTCTTCTGGGTGTTGTAGGAAAGGTCGATCTGGAGGTCGATGATGTTGTGGTCGCGTTTGTACTTCTCTATGGCGAGCTCCGAGTCGTTGAGGCCTTCGTTGAGGATCACCAGACGGTCTGCGATGAACTGGCTGGTCTTTTCTCCCTGGAGGTTCTTCTCGCGTATGCCGCGCATGTTGTAGAGCTTGATCATCTCGTTGAGGATGGCCTCTCCAAGCTCTGTGTTCTTGCAGTCGATGGCAAGCTCTATGGCGTTACTCTTCTTGCTGGCGATATCGCAGCTCACGTCGAGTGCGAGATCCTCGGCTGCCGCATGGTAGCCTGAGAAGGCGATGTTGTCGTTGACCGGCTCGCCTGCCACGAAGTATTTGGTCTTGTCGATCCTGAATTCGCCGTATTCGGTATTGAGCACCACGGGGAGCGGCTGATCCTTCACGTCGGCTATGATGTCGCGCTTGGCCTTGGCCTT
The DNA here is from genome assembly GCA_902836725.1 of Muribaculaceae bacterium. Taxonomy (GTDB): domain Bacteria; phylum Bacteroidota; class Bacteroidia; order Bacteroidales; family Muribaculaceae; genus UBA7173. The sequence continues at coordinate 5,265 of CADFRV010000149.1, read as the reverse complement.
AACCGAGGCAAGCCCCTTGTCGTTGACACGTACTTTGAAGATGATGCCGGTGCTGAGGGTATCGGGCAGTTCGGGAGCGGTGACCACTTCGAGCGGGGCCTTGGGGTATACGTCGATGCGTTTGAGCAGTCCGCGTTTCACCATGTGGGTCTGGTTGATGCCGAGTTCCTTTACTACGTCGCGGAGAAGGGAGTGTGAGGAGATTACATACACCTCGTCGTCAACGCGTCCTTTGGAGCCGAGAAGGTCGCCCACGGCTCCCATGGCGCTCAGTGGGTTGGTGTCATCCACCTGTATGAGCACATTGGCGCGCACTCCGTAGGTGCGCTGCCGCGATTTGCAGAACAGGAATGCCACTCCTGCACACACCACCACTGATATCACGAACAGATACCATTTGGAGAGGTATTGTTTCGCAAGTCCCTTTATATCTATGAAATCTGAGTTCTGATCTTTTGACATGAGTTTACTGGCTTACAGGTTATTTCACGGTAAGGGCTATTACGAGAGAGGCTATCACGGAGGCTGCGCTGACTATGGTGGAGGTCATGGACAGCTTGTAGGAGTTGTCCTGGTTATAGCGCGAGTTGGCCTGGCGGATCTTGTTAGGCTCCACATACACGTAGTCGTTCTGCTGGAGATAAAAGTAGGGGGATGAGAGAAGATCGGAGGAGTTGAGGTTGAGATGCACGAATTTGCGCTCGCCGTTCTCCTCGCGTATGAGCAACACGTTGGAGCGCTCGCCGTAGGGGGTGAGGTCGCCGGCGGCCGAGAGCGCGTCAAGGATGCTGAAACGGTTGCGGTTTACCTTGATGGTGGAGGGGGTGAGCACCTCGCCTGCCACTACCACGGTGAAGTTCACAAGCTCAACTTTCACCAGCGGATCCTTTACTTCAGAGCTGATTTTCTCTGTAAGTTCCTGGCGGAGCTGCTCGGTGGTGAGGCCTGCCACATGGAGGGTGCCGAGCACCGGAAAGTTGATGTCGCCTTTGCTGTCGACCATGAAGGTCTGCTGTGTGGGCTGTGTGGTTATGTCGAGAGCCTCGTTGGTGGCGGGGTTGGAGAGCGGCAGGTTGTAGTGTGCCGATGCAAGCGGCTCGCGTGAGGTGACGGTGATGAACAGTTCGTCGTCAGGCTTAATGGTGGGCATGTAGTCACCGGCTTTTACGGAACCTTCCGCCACTGTTGATATGTCTGTGAAATAGGGCAGGACGGTCTTGGACGTGTTACATGAGGCAAGCATGAACACTCCTATGCAAGCCAGCAGTATGGATTTGAATTTCATAAGTCGGAAAAGCATCAAAATAACGGTTGGACATGCGGCAATCATACTCGCCGGAGGAACTCCGGCATATGGTCCGGATCCAACTTTACGTTTTATTAACGTGCCTCGTTGACGATTATTGCCTCTGTTTTTACAAATATAGGCATTTTACTGCAAACCGTTACAAAGCGCGGTTGATTTTTTATCATGTGGGAAGTGCCCTCTGTTTTCCCCACCCGGGGAATGCGCATGAAAAAAGCCCCGGCTCACGGCGGGGCAGATTCCTGGTTTACGTAATTAAAAATCAATCTTTATGTAGTTAGCTATACATGTAATATCGTTTCCTGGAGTTTTCGCATGCAAATGTAATTCTTTGTTTTTGAATAAATTCGGTGCATGCGGAAAAATACCTAAAAATCGGTATCGCTTCCTCCTTGCGGCGCCCGGCAGCATGGGGCGGGATAGCCAAAAGTGAGTATCGCTTTTTCATGCAACAATCCTGAGGGGGAAAGTGTTCTATTATTGGCCGGTTTGAGGGAGAATGGAGTTTTCAGCCATATTTAAATACAAAATGACCAACCATCACCGGAACAATACAATGTGTTGTATGTTTTTTTGACTACCTTTGCCCGCTGTTTCAGCTATTGTACATTAAGGTTTATCTAAGGTTTATGAGGGAACGTTTGTTTGGATTATTATTGCTGCTCTTTATAGGCGGGGGTATGTTCGGGTCCCGTGCACAGATTATGACAATACCGAGTGAGAAAGTCAATGTGGACTCACTCAAGCGGGCGTTTGCCGACACGCATTATTATTTCGGCCTCTACAAGGACAATTATTTTATTTTCGGACCCTCGATCTCACATAAGCCTAACCGCGAGAACACAAACATAAAGTTCCAGATCTCCATTGCGCAGAAACTCACCAAGAGCACTCTTCCGTGGGGCACTTACCTGTATCTCTATTATACGCAGAAGGTGTTCTGGAATGTGCTGCAGAACTCAATGCCTATGACCGACCTCAATTTCAATCCGGGTATCGGACTGGCCAAGCCTGTGTTCATAAAGGATCGGTTTATCGGGAAGTTCACCCTCCAGCTCGAGCACGAGAGTAATGGCCGCGACGGGGATGAATCGCGTTCATGGAACAAGGTCACCATCGGCGGCAGCGTGATGGTGGATCCCAATTTCATTGTCTACGGCAAGTTCTGGATCCCCATCATCGACGGGGTGAACAATAAGGATATCTTGAAATATTGCGGCATTTTCCAGGTGGGATGGTCTCTTCAGTCCCCAAACCGCAAGTTTTCCACCTCCGTTACTATGGTAAAGCGGCAGGGATGGAATTTCAACTATAACTGGACGCTGGAGTGCGCCTACCGTTTCTCCACAAAGTCAAACCAGTATCTGTTTGCACAGCTCTATAGCGGCTACGGAGAGGGGTTGCTGGCTTATAAGGAGTATCACAACCAGTTTCGTGTGGGTATCGTCATAAAGCCCACTCTCTTTTCCGAATATTGACTCCTTGCATGTTTTCCGGGCTGCGCGGCTCATATGCCGAGCAGGTTGCGCGCCACAGTCCAGGCTATTACCGCCACGAGGAGTGTGTAAAGCGCCATAGGGGTTGTGAGGCGCCTGTAAATCCGCTCTATGTGTGTGCTGTCGGGGAGTATCCAGTGTATCCCGCATATGGCCACGTAGGCGATAGTGAACGGTATTATGTAATTGTAGCTCCAGGCTTTAAGAGGCTCCCCGTCGAGCAGGGCATGGAGCGCCCTCTGGCTGCCGCATCCGGGGCACGACCATCCGGTGAGGTCCCTGAACAGGCACCGTGGCATAAGACCTGTCATTTCCACTCCGAGAAGATACAAAGAGACCAGAGCCGCCACTGCCGTAAAGGCGAGGGCGGCTCTGAGCCATATGTTATGCGGGGGCTTTCTCACGTCGGTGTTCAGAACGTGCCCATGAAAGCCATCTGGAACGGCCAGCTTACGGCGCCGAGTGTGATGGCAAGGATTATGCACCACTGCGCCCACTCGCTGTAGCGGCGTGCCTTTGCGATGTCCCCTTTGTAATAGGCGCTTTTGGTCATGGACGAGAAGATAATCGCAGGTATTCCGGCTATGGTGCAGCACAGGAGGGTGGCGATCACGCTCCATGCTATGTATGCCGGGGGACACGGCTCTTCGGGAGCTGTGGATGCGGGGGTGGCGGGAGTGTAGGGCGCCTGTTGCGGGGCGTATGCGGGGGATGGCTCGTATGATGGCTGCGCCGGTTGCGCGTTGCCATACGGGGCTTCCTCCTGCGGGCGGCTCTCCAGCGGTTCCTCAGGCTGCGGCTGAGCCGGCGTGTTGTCGCGCATGGCCATGAGCTCGGCCAGCTCGCGGATCTCTCCGGCAGGGGTCCATTCCGGCAGCCCCTCGCACCATACGAGGGTGTCTGTCCTGAGACCTGCGTTCACAAGTTGGTCGGCGCTGTAAGGTCCCGCATGCCGCTTGTCTACGATTATCCAGTATTCCATTTGTCAGAAATATTTTGTCTCCGTGCCCCAGATGGCCGAGAGAAGGTTGTTGGCCAGACCGCTCGCACCGATGCGGAAATATTCGTTGGTGAGCCATTGCTCTCCCAGGATCTCCTTCACGATGCAGTAGTAGCTCACCGCGTCTTCGGCTGTGCGCACTCCGCCGGCGGGCTTGAAGCCTACCATGCGGCCGGTCTTTTCGTAATATTCCTTGATGCAGGAACACATCACGTAGGCGGCCTCCAGGCTTGCGCCGGGATATTCCTTGCCGGTGGAAGTCTTGATGAAGTCGGCTCCGCTGTACATGGAGAGCACCGATGCCGCCTTGATGTTTTCGGCTGTCTTGAGCGCTCCGGTCTCGAGGATCACTTTCAGACGGGCGTCGCGGCAGGAATGTTTCAGCTCTGAGATCTCGTCACACACCTCCTCATAGTCGCCGTCGAGGAAGTTGCCGAGGTTGAGCACGATGTCGATTTCGTCGGCACCGCCTTCCACCGCCAGTGCGGTTTCGGCCACCTTGACCTCGATGAATGACTGCGATGAGGGGAAGCAGCCTGATACACAGGCTATCTCAACATCGCTCACCTCGAGCACCGAGCGCACCACCTGTGCGAAATTGGGGTAGACGCAGATGGCGGCCACATTCTTCATTTCGGGGTGTTCGTTGTCGAAATCGTTCACCCTTTCGGTGAAGTCGGCCACGCTGCGGGGGGAGTCGGTGGAGCGGAGAGTGGTGAGGTCTATGCAGTTGAAGAGGAATTTGTAGACCTCTTCGTTCATGTTTTCGGAAAGATGTTCCGAGATTATCTTCTCGGTGGCGGCTTTCACAGCTGCGTCGTCGGCGAGCACCTGTGAGTCTTTCACGGCCTGATGATATTTGTCGAGTTCCATAATTTTTTTAGTTTAGAAGTAAGAAGCCAGAGCATTAGAAGTCAAGCAAGAATAGAAATAAGAAATTGAGAAATAAGAAATTGAGAAATTTTGATTCCTCTGATCCCTCTGATTTCAAATGATTGCTCTGATTTCAAAATCAAATTTTGTCGACTTCCAGATCGGCGTTCACGATTTCGTGCCAGGGGAGACCCTGCACTGAGAGCTGTTCCATGAAGGGATCGGGATCAAACTCTTCAACGTTGTGCACACCTTTTTTGTTCCATTTTCCGGTGAGGAACATCATGGCGCCGATCATGGCGGGCACACCGGTGGTGTAGCTTACCGCCTGCATGCCGGTTTCCTTGTATGCCTCCTCGTGCGAGCAGTTGTTGTAGATGTAGTAGGTGAGGTCCTCGCCGTTCTTCCCCTTGCCGGCTATGCGGCAGCCGATTGAGGTTTCGCCGGTGTAGTTCTCTCCCAGATCCTGGGGATCAGGCAGCACTGCCTTGAGGAACTGCAGCGGCACTATCTTCTGGCCGTTGTATTCTATCTCGTCGATGCGTGCCATGCCTATGTCCTGGATCACGCGCAGATGGGTGAGGTATTCC
>CADFRV010000148.1 GCA_902836725.1 Muribaculaceae bacterium | reverse complement strand
ACTTGACACCTATGCTTACGTCAAACAACTATATCCCGCCGACAACCTCCAGCTAATCATGCACCCGGTCAATATTGACGTTTCGGCTCTGAGTCTCTATTTTGTATGGAGTAAGCCTGTGCGCCGATGGACTCCGAATGTAACGGTCGGTATGTATCGGCAGTGGTTACAACTTGACAATCACAGATACGACAAGCCGATATTCTCTTATTATTTCGACAATACTTTTTCATTGCCTCTCGGGTGGTTGGTTACAGCCAACATCAGCGGCAGCTCACAAGGCGATATGCATACCAACCGTTTCGGTGCTTCATATTTTACAATGGATGCATCGGTAGGTAAGACTTTTCTTAACAAATCACTCACCGTTAAACTGTCTGCAACAGACATATTCAATACCGCAAACAACGATTGGACAATGAATACATACGGTGTTTTTGTTGACAAACGCCAAAGCTATGACCGTAGAGGAATCTCCTTAAATGTAATCTACAACTTTCAGCCTCGAAAGAGCAATTATAAAGGCTCATCGGCCGCAGAGGATGAGATGATGCGACTTTAATAACCTATCACCATGAATTCCTTATCTCCACTCGTTATATTCGATCAGTTCAAAAGGTCAGATGGAGGGCGATTCTAAGACCCGATCGATCTGCGCACGGCACATCTTTATAACTAAGTCTCCATACATAATCGATACGAAGACAGCGGAATACATTATCCAGTCCCGCGCTGATTTCCATATAAGGCTTTCCATGCATCAGCGTTGTATTCGCTTCTGTCGGAAATTGCAGAAGACCGTCATAATTGCTGAGATCGGGATTGTTTGTTTTTCTGAGAGTGCCTACCCATCCTCTGAACCCTATTACTTCACGCAGCTTTAGCTTTTTCACATATGGAATCTGATTGAACAGCAATCCATTTGCCCAATATGTAACGAACCATGATACATATCCGTCATTCATAAATTCCAACGGATTCAATAGAGAAAAACTCTCTCGCTGTATGGTATATGATAAATTCGCATTTGGTGACATCAGATTGGGAAACGAAGTTTTTCCCCATATATATCCCCCTTTCACCATTATATCGGTATATCCGAACGCTGAGAACCAGAACCGTTTCTGTACACTCAGTTCCGTTCTGTTTACTCCCCATGGAGCTCCAAACACCCCTTTGGGAACATATTCATGCGATAATATAATCTCCGGCGCATCATGATTTATCGGGAAACGATCCGATTTTGTCTGAATAAACTTCTCTCCGGGGGCATAGCGCAATTTTAATTTTAGTGACAACTGATTGTAATGGTTCATCTCTGTACCGTCAGTCCTGATGAATTTCAGAAAAGGCCCTTCGTCCATTCTGATAATATTGCCTTCGGCAGATAATGAAAATTGATTTTCGAGTTCAAGATTATACGCCAAACGGCTTTCCCGTTTATAAGATATCAGATGATTGCTCCCGCGTTTTAACGACAGGAACATGTTGTCGGCATTAGTAAACGCGTAATTCTGTCCAAGCTGATCTATGTCATACTTCTCGGAAACCATTATCGAGTGGATCGGAAACTCACGTGAGTGATATTTCTTGTCATTGAAGGAATACTCTATCTCCGCATTATATTTCCATTTCTTATCCTTGAACCCATATGCCACATATCCCCGTCCGAACCACCTTTGGCTCAGATTTGCCGTTGTGATTCCACCCGCTCTTAACCTTAATCCTTCTATGGAATTGCCGCTTATAAATGTGTTCAATGGACCTATATCGAATTTTGAGTCTGTCCGTGCCGTCGAAACATATCCTTTCACAAAAATCCGCAGCGCCATTTCTCCATATCTGTATATGGGGACGCTTCTCAGCCGTTGCATAAGTAATGGGATGCGGTTTTCATTATATCCCGTTTTGACTTGTCTTTCCGATTCCCAGAAATGCCCATCCTTTTCATTGGCATCTTCTGCAATCAGTTGCTCTCCGGACATTTCATACAATTCCGTATCAGGATATGGCTGAAAAGAATGATTGTCATAAGAGGTTGTACGTCTTGCATAAATCTCAGGTACGCCGCTTATCATGCTGAATTCAATATTCATATCGTCAAGCGTTTTAAGACGTGATCCGTCCGGGGCCTTATCAAAACGCTGGTTTATTCGTAAACGATCGACAAAATTGAGGTTTATCGTGGGAGATACCCCCATGTCCACCTTCTTAACGAACATAGTCGTATCCTCCGCCTCTACATATATCCGCCCCAGAAAGCCGAATGTCGCAGGATTCCTGGGAGCAAAACTCAACACCACACACTTCACGCCATCTATCAGCGTTGTATCCGTAAGAAAATATTTGTAGAAATCTGGACCGATTTTTGAAAGCGGGCTTACGAACCGGTTTCTTAAAAGTGGAATGTCGTCTTCATAAAGATCCACTTCACGAAACACATCTTCCAGAATTGTCTGAATGTTATCCAGATCAGCGAATTCGTCTATTCCCTCTCGTCTCACTCCACGCACATATTGTTTCTCTGCACGCGGATCGCGGCGATATAATACGTCGACAGTCTTCTCTTTTATAGAAAGCGGCAAAATAGGTAGCCCTGTCACATCAGACGTGTCTGCATGCTCACGCAAGAATCCGAACCGGCCGCCTGAACCTGACACACTGTCACTTGTCTGAAAATTATTTATTCCCAAAGAGATCCTTTCATATTTTCTGTATCCGTAATACTCATGTCTGCGGGGATCTCCCTTTTCACGCGCTGAGCGGATCCTGTTTGCAAATTCAACGGCCGGATTATTCCGTTTGGTATAATGATTTTTAGTACGTCCCACTACCACCTCTTTCAATACTATCCCCCGTAATGTATCCGCATCTGCATTGGTCGAGATAATTTGCCCCTTTGCTGTCACACATCCGATCAGACACAATGACATGCCGATCTTTCGGCGCATAGCACCCAAAGCGGTCATGAATGAAACCGGCATCCTCATTTCTGCGGTCTTACACAATATCATCAGATGTTCTAAATAATTTTTGTAATTTTGTTTCCGAAATTGTAACTACCGATAACTCTCATGTCCAAAGAAATCGAACGGAAGTTTCTGGTAATTTCCGACAGCTATCGCACATGCTCTACAGAGTGCCATCACATCATACAGGGTTACCTCTGTCGTGATGTAGATGCCACTGTCCGCGTAAGAATAACCGACAACAATGCATATCTTACCATTAAAGGTCGTAACAGTGGTATCATTCGGGATGAATGGGAATACCCCATACCGTTAGGGGATGCACGCGCAATACTTGATAAATGTGCCCAGGGAAACATTATTGAGAAAACTCGCTACATCGTCCCTGAAAAGGATAATATGAAATGGGAGATTGACGAATTTCATGGAGTACATGCCGGATTGGTTGTCGCTGAAATCGAACTTCCGGATACGTCCGTCAGCATCCACACACCCGATTTTATCGGGAAAGAGGTTTCCGGTGATCCGGCATATTATAACTCCAATCTTTAACAGTTGACATCTGGTATAGCCGTCACTCCATCTCGCAAAGCCCTCCCATTATTCGCTTATCTCAATTCAAGAAGCGTCACGTTCTCCACATGGTGGGTATGGGGGAACATGTCAACAGGCTGCACGGCTTTCACGACATACTTCGTATCCAGAAGCGCTATGTCGCGTGCCTGTGTGGCGGGATTACAGCTCACATAGACAATCCTTTGTGGAGCGGCATTCAATATTACATCCACTACATCCTGATGCATTCCGGCGCGTGGCGGGTCCACTATCATCACCTCCGGACGTCCATGCTCCTCGATAAACGCATCTGTAAGAACATCCTTCATGTCGCCTGCGAAGAACAATGTATTGTTTATCCCGTTTACAGCGGAATTGATCCTTGCATCTTCTATAGCATCAGCTACATATTCAATTCCGATAACACGACGGGCTCCGCGGGCCACAAAGTTAGCGATTGTCCCCGTACCTGTATATAGGTCATATACCAGCTCGTTTCCGCTAAGGGCTGCAAATTCACGCACAGTTTTGTAAAGTTCATAGGCCTGCACCGAATTTGTCTGATAGAACGATTTCGGCCCGATACGGAATCGCAGCCCCTCCATCTCCTCTTCCACATACTCGCGGCCTGAATGAAGTTTTATCTCAAGATCCCCGATCGTGTCATTGGCTTTGGTGTTTACCACATACATCAGTGACGTGATCTGCGGGAACTCTTTGCGTACTGCGTCAAGCAAATTTTTTATGGCCTCTGGATTGTCTTCACCTACAGATAGCACCACCATTATCTCACCTGTGTGCAATGTACGTATCATCAGGGTGCGTAAGAAGCCCCGTTGATTACGCAGATCATAGAATGGCAACTCGTTCTCGATACCGTATTTTTTGATAAAAATTCGGATCCGGTTACCGATATTGTCCTGCAAATGACATTGTTCTATATCCAGCACCTTATCAAAAGCGCCGGGAATATGGAACCCTGCTCCACATCTGTCAGATACAATTTCTCCACTTCTCATCTGTTCCCAACTTAGCCAACGCTTGTTCGAGAACGTATATTCCATCTTATTGCGGTATTCCCAGATGTTTTTTGAACCGAGAATCGGCGAAATCGGAGGTAAATCCACTTTTGCAATCCGTTCAAGGGCATCTGTCACTTGACGCTGTTTGCTATCAAGCTGAAATTCATACGGTAAATGTTGCCACCGGCATCCTCCGCAGGTTCCGAAATGAGTGCAACGGGGTTCACATCGTAAATCAGCCGGGCGGATCATACGTTCGATGTGGCCTTCCGCATAGCTTCTTTTCTTGCGGTCTATTTTCACATCAGCCACATCCCCCGGAGCACCGTAAGGCACAAATACAACAAAGTCGTCAACACGGGCTATTGCATTTCCTTCTGCCGCAACTCCGGTTATTTCAATCCCTTCATATAAGGGCAATTCTTTCTTTTTCCTTGCCATTCGTTGTAGATTTCATTTATCCGCCCAAGACGGCATAAACATATGCCATCTTGGGCGAAGCACTAAACGTTGGTATGCTTACAGCTGCAAAGTTAGTTAAATCCCGTTTAAAACGCACTCATTTTAACCTTAAAAGAAAAATTTAACTGAATAATACCTTTTTTTCTCCCCTCTGATATGTTTTTCCAAACTAAATGTTGTAACTTTGCGGTATATGGGAAGGATTCTACATGCTTAATTACACCCATGTTATTGCCCTTGCTGAGAATCATGTTCAAATCATGAGTTATACAACACGCAGTCTCTCCCGATTCTTGATGTAAGAAATTGATAAAATATAATTATTACAATATAAACAGTAACTAATAAAACCTACTCAACCCAAATGAAAAAGATCTATACATTTGGCGATGGCAAAGCTGAAGGCGATGCTTCAATGCGAAACATCCTCGGTGGCAAAGGTGCCAATCTCGCTGAAATGAACAAGCTGGGTATGCCGGTTCCTCCCGGTTTCACTATCACTACCGATGTGTGCACCGAGTATACCCAATATGGCAAGGAGGCTGTGGTAAAAGACATCAAAGCTGATGTTGAAAAGGCTATAGCCCACGTTGAAACCCTCACAGGCACGAAATTCAACGATCCCGCCAATCCGCTTCTGGTTTCTGTACGTTCCGGCGCCCGCGCATCAATGCCTGGTATGATGGATACTGTCCTCAACCTCGGTATGAACGACGCTACTGTCAATGCTCTGGCTGAAAAAAGCGGCAACCCCCGTTTCGCATGGGACAGCTACCGCCGTTTTGTGCAGATGTATGGCGACGTGGTTCTCGGCATGAAACCTAAAACCAAGACCGAGACAGACCCCTTCGAAGCCATCATCGACAAAGTCAAGGAAGAAAAAGGCGTTAAATTCGACACCGAGCTTGATGTAGAAGATCTCAAAAACCTCGTAGCTCTCTTCAAGGCCGCTGTAAAGGATTATACCGGCAAAGACTTCCCCGAAAGCGCATGGGATCAGCTCTGGGGAGGCATCTGCGCGGTATTTGACAGCTGGATGAACGAACGCGCTATCCTCTATCGCCGCATGAGCCAGATCCCCGAAGAATGGGGAACTGCCGTAAATGTTCAGGCTATGGTTTATGGCAACATGGGCAACAACTCCGCTACCGGTGTGGCATTCTCCCGTGACGCTGCCACCGGCGAGAACA
>CADFRV010000147.1 GCA_902836725.1 Muribaculaceae bacterium | reverse complement strand
AAGAAAGAAATGAAAGAACGTCAGAAGAAGTTTGCCGAGACACTCGCAAGCTACGCCGACGTTTACGTAAACGACGCATTCGGTACAGCACACCGCAAGCATGCCTCCACAGCCGTTATCGCCGACTACTTCAAGGCTGAAGACAAAATGCTCGGCTACCTCATGGAGAAGGAAGTGAAGGCTGTTGACAAGATCCTCAGCGACATCCAGCGCCCCTTCACAGCCATCATGGGCGGCTCGAAAGTATCCACCAAAATCGGCATCATCGAGAACCTCATGGACAAGGTTGACAACCTCATCCTCTGCGGCGGCATGACATACACCTTCGCAAAAGCCATGGGCGGCAATGTAGGTATTTCGATCTGCGAGCTTGACAAACTCGATCTCGCACGCGACATCATGAAGAAAGCCAAAGAGAAAGGCGTGAACCTCGTGCTCGGCACAGACTGCGTGGCAGCCGACTCTTTCAGCAACGATGCCAAGACCCAGATCTGCTCCGTAATGGACATTCCCGAAGGATGGGAAGGCATGGACGCAGGTCCCGAGACCCGCAAGGCTTTCGCCGACGTTATCCGCGGTGCAAAGACAATCCTCTGGAACGGTCCCGCCGGTGTGTTCGAGTTCGATAACTTCACCGCAGGCTCACGCGCCATTGCCGACGCTATCGTTGAAGCTACAAACAACGGCGCCTTCTCGCTCGTAGGCGGCGGCGACTCTGTGGCTTGCGTCAACAAGTTCGGTCTCGCTGACGAGGTTAGCTACGTTTCTACCGGTGGCGGCGCTCTTCTCGAGGCTATCGAAGGCAAGATCCTCCCCGGTGTAGCAGCCGTTCAGGAGAAGAAATAATCCCTACTTGACAGCGCGTCTGCAGACGCTCCGTCAGCATTGACAACCACACAGGACGCGACATCCGGAGCCATATCCGGTTGCTGCGTCCTGTCTTATTGATTGCAACAGAAGCATGTCGGAAACCATTACCCCTGAACTGTTCGATTTTATCGCGAAACATAAGGACGAAAAGAGTGACACCCTGCGGTTCCGCTATCATAATTCCGGTGAGCCATGGATGCCGCTGGCGATAAACCATATAGAGTCGCTGCATAAATGCGGCCGTAAGTTCGGCGACATGCAGCCAAGGCTTATGGCGGCTCCCCTGAGTGTCGAGCAGGCGTCCTCCGGGGCTGTGGCCGCCCTCCATGCCGATATAGCCCGCAGGATAGCGGGAAACGCAGAAAAATTTCTCGACATGACATGCGGTCTGGGTATCGACTTCAGGGCGATCGCCACTGCATTGGGCACAAAATGCGGCTCCATAGCAGTGGAAATGCAGCCGATGCTCGCCGAAGCTGCGGCATATAATTTTCAGGACATGGCTAATGTAACGGTCATAACCGGCGATTCTGTGGCATGGCTTGAGAAATGCGGGGAGCAATTCGATCTGATATTCATCGATCCCGCCCGACGCGGCACCGACGGCAAACGTCTGTATAACATCCACGACTGCATGCCCGATGTAGGCGCTCTCCTGCCGATGCTCAGAAGCAAAGCCCGCAAGGTGATGGTGAAACTCTCGCCGATGCTCGATGTGAGCGGCACCCTCGCCGATCTGCCTTGCAGCGAACTGCATATAGTTGACGAAAACGGCGAATGCCGGGAACTGCTCGCCGTAATGGATTTCACATCCGCCGCGCCTGACAGCAGAGACGTGCCGGTCATCATCCGTTCCTACGGCACCGCTCCCCTTACATTCACCCGGGAGGAGGAACGGAATGCCACACCGCGCTACGGCATACCGCAACCCGGCGGCATGCTTTTCGAGCCATCCCCCGCAGCTATGAAGGGTGCCCCCTTTTCGCTCCTGGGCGAGAAATTCGGGCTTACGAAGCTGCACCCCAACACACATGTGTATTTTTCCGAATCGGCAAATGAAAACCTGCCGGGCAAATGGCATAAGATCACCGAGGTGATCCCCTTCTCCTCATCCGTCATAAAGAATCTCTCGAAAAGAAAGATGCAGGCCGACGTCGCTGTGAGAAATTTTTCGCTGACGGCTCCGGAACTCACCCGCCGCCTCTCCATAAAATCAGGCGGTGACACCCGCATAATAGGCGTCACCGCTTATGAAGGCTCGCGCCTCCTGATCGTAGTCCGTAAATAAGTTTTCACTTCATCATCGCACGCGCCATTGAGAGCTTGTCATCGCGCTCGCGCAGGCTCTGTCGCTTGTCATATTCCTTCTTGCCACGTGCTATCCCTATCACGAGCTTGGCATAACCGCGGTCATTGATGAAAAGGCGCAGAGGTATGATAGAGAAGCCGGCTTCCTTGCCGTTCTTCCCAAGTTTCTCTATCTCCTTGCGGTTAAGGAGCAGCTTGCGGTCGCGCCGTTCGGTATGGTTATTATATGTCCCGTAGAAATACTCGGCGATATACATGTTTTTCACCCATACCTCCCCGTTGTTCACATAGCAGAAAGTATCGGCAAGGGATGCTTTCCCCTGTCGTATGGATTTTATCTCAGTGCCGGTGAGCACAAGTCCCGCAGTGAAAGTGTCACCTATCGCGTAATCGAAAGTGGCACGGCGGTTTTTGATATTCACCTCCTTGAATTTCATTTTCTTCTCCATATTCTCAAATCACTACATTCAGAAAAAAAGACCACAGATACACACTGCCCACTATGGCTGCCGTCTCCATAATCATGAACAGCCCCACATTACGCTCCTTGACACCTACATATCTCCACCCTTTCCATATTATGAAAATCACATAAAACGGAAGGAACTCGATAAGCGTTATCTTCACTTTCACCACATTGGCGAGCAGAAATACAAGAGCCATGAAAGTAAGGCTGTAGCATATCATCTCAAGGCCGCGCGACTTGGGCCATTCCGCATCCGACGGCTCACGCGGATCGTCGGACACAAGCCGCGGCATAGTCATCGCCATAGCCCAGCGGGCCACCTGCGCCGAAAGAAAGAGCGATACGAAAGTCACTATCGACAGCTGCAGGCATCCGAGCCATCCGCCCGCATCACCGTAAAGCAGGCGCACGAAGCAGGAAAGGGCACAGATGGCCGATACCGGAAGGAAACAACGGTAATAAAGCCTCTGGGCCGCCCGCTCCTGTGCGGAGGCTGACAATCCCCGCTCCGACTCTTCAAGATCCTCCCACCCACGGGCAGGAGCGAAGACAAGCTGGAGCATGTTGCGCATAAAACTCAATATTTCGTTCATCTGTCATCTCTGTTTAATTAATAACAAAGGTACGAAGAAAAGACGTTCTTTTGCAAATTCAAGGATTGCAAAGCCGTTAGCTGTCACGATGTTTTTATCGCAGACAGCTTGTGAATGGACATATCCGCCAGAATTGACAACGATCTCCGGCACCCGGCACTTCATACGGATACTTGCATTGCGGCGGATTTTCAGTTCAGAACGATTTCAGGATTTATTGCCCTTATATCTGATATAAAACTTTCCTGGTCTTTAGGTGAAATATAGACCCAGTTTTTAAGCCCGTATCTTATGCCTATCCGCTTTGCGGAGAGAGCCGGCGATGACAATATTGTGGATTTACGGGTTATTTCACTTATTTTGCTTATCGGCAACGTCATATGAAACAATACTCCGCATCGTATATATAACCTGTCTCCCTTGATGGTATAGTCTGTATGAAACAGCATATCAAACATCAAGGCGACACCCACACCCATAAAAATCACATCAATAAGCAGCACCCACGTAGACTGGTAACACAGGAACAAAGTACCGGCAAATGCGGCCGCACACCCGATGCAGGTCCACAGATACCATTTGGCAACTTTCGATTTATATACCTTTTCCATAAGCAATCGGTTGAGATTATTTTAATGCCACTTATTATAAAAACGAGATTTCCATCGACCGGCATATAGATTCCGGTCGATGGAAACTTTTCTTTAATCACGTGCCGGAACTAATTACGGCTTCACAAGATTGTGACCGGTCATCTCGGCAGGCTGTGCTATGCCCATGATATGGAGAATAGTGGGTGCCACGTCGGCCAGAATGCCGTTCTCTACTGTAGCGTTCTTGTTCTCTGTCACATAGACACAGGGCACAGGATTGAGGGAGTGTGCCGTGTTGGGTGTGCCGTCGGCATTGATGGCATTGTCGGCATTGCCGTGGTCGGCAATGATGATGGTTTCGTAACCGTTGGCTTTGGCTGCCTCCACTGTAGCTTTCACGCAGTCGTCAACCGCTTTCACGGCTTTCTCGATAGCCTCATATACGCCGGTGTGTCCTACCATGTCGCCATTGGCGAAATTCACCACGATAAAGTCATACTTCTCGCTGTTGATCGCCTCCACAAGTTTATCTTTCACCTCGTAGGCGCTCATCTCAGGCTTGAGGTCGTAGGTAGCCACTTTGGGCGAAGGCACCAGTATGCGGTCCTCCCCTTCGAAAGCGGCTTCGCGTCCGCCGTTGAAGAAGAATGTCACATGGGCATACTTCTCGGTCTCGGCGATATGGAGCTGGCTCTTGTGCTCTTTTGAAAGGTATTCGCCGATGGTGTTCTGCACATTCTCTTTCGGGAAAAGGATATGCACACCGGTAAACGACGCGTCGTAGGGTGTCATGCAGTAATACTGCAGGCCGGGAATGGTGGTCATACCCTCCTCAGGCATGTCGTGCTGTGTCAGCACCACTGTCAGTTCTTTCGCGCGGTCGTTGCGGTAGTTGAAGAATATCACGGCGTCGTCGGGCTTGATGGTGCCGTCGACAGTGGAGTTGTTGATCGGTTTTACGAACTCGTCGGTGACATCCTCGTCGTAGCTTTCCTGCATGGCCTGCACCATGTCGGTAGCCTGTTTGCCCTCACCTTTTACCAGAAGGTCGTAGGCGATTTTCACGCGGTCCCAGCGTTTGTCGCGGTCCATTGCGTAATAACGGCCGATGATGGAAGCTATCACTCCGGCGCTCTTCTCGCAGTGGCGGGTAAGTTCCTCGATGAATCCCTTGCCCGAACGCGGATCGGTGTCGCGGCCGTCCATGAAGCAGTGGATATACACTTTATCAAGACCGTATGCCTTGGCAATATCGCAAAGCGCGAAAATATGCTCGAAAGATGAGTGCACGCCGCCGTTGGAGGTGAGTCCCATCAGATGGAGTGCCTTGCCGTTCTCTTTGGCATATGAGAAAGCGCTCTTGATTTCGGGATTCTCCATGATAGATCCGCTCGAGATAGCCTTGTTGATCTTGACAAGATCCTGATATACTACGCGGCCGGCGCCGATGTTAAGGTGGCCTACCTCGGAGTTGCCCATCTGGCCGTCGGGCAGACCCACGTTCTCACCTGAAGCCTGAAGCTCGGAATGGGGGTAATTCTCTATAAGATATTTCCAATATTCGGGATGGGCGCTGTAGATGGCGTCGCTCTTGGAGTGGTTGCCTATCCCCCACCCGTCAAGGATCATAAGTAATGCTTTGTGTGGCATATCTATTTTTTATTCAAATTTTAAATAATCGGAAACCTGAATGCCGGCATGTAGCGCGGTTGCATTCAAATTACTTGTTTACAGGGCATCCGGCGCAATGCTGCTGTATCTGCTTGAAGAAATCGTTGCCCTTGTTGTCAACAAGGATGAAGGCCGGGAAATTCTCAACCTCGATTTTCCAGATAGCTTCCATACCGAGCTCGGGATATTCCAGAAGCTCTACCTTCTTGATCGAATCTTTTGCGAGAATTGCGGCGGGACCGCCGATGCTGCCGAGATAGAAGCCGCCGTTGGCCTTGCATGCATCTGTTACCTGCTGGCTGCGGTTGCCTTTGGCTATCATTATCATGGAGCCGCCCGCTTTCTGGAACTGGTCTACATAGGGGTCCATACGTCCGGCGGTTGTAGGACCGAACGATCCGGAAGCCATGCCTGCCGGTGTCTTGGCGGGGCCTGCATAGTAGATCGGATGGTTCTTGAGGTATTCGGGCATAGGCTCGCCGGCGTCGAGACGCTCCTTGATCTTGGCATGCGCGATGTCGCGGCCTACTATGATGGTGCCGCTGAGGCTGAGACGGGTTGCAACGGGGAATTTGTCAAGTTCGGCCAGCACCTCGCTCATGGGACGGTTGAGATCGATCTTTACCACATTTCCCTCACCCTCCTTGCGGAGCTCTTCGGGGATCAGCTCTCCGGGGTTGGCATCAAGTTTCTCAAGCCAGAGACCCTCGCGGTTGATTTTGGCCTTGATGTTGCGGTCTGCCGAGCAGCTTACGCCCATGCC
>CADFRV010000146.1 GCA_902836725.1 Muribaculaceae bacterium | reverse complement strand
GATATTAAGCAGTAGCCTGCGCCTGATAAAGTCGGTGAGCGTGCGTCCCGCCACTATCATCAGTTCCCCGAGCAATATGAGCCATATTATGTTTATGCTGCGCCGCGCGATGCCCACGTCCACTATCGCCTGTGTAAGAAACGGGAGTGCCAGTTGCAGCACGCTACCTATGCCGAGCCATACCCCTATGCGCAGAAACGATTTCCTGTAGCGCATCACATACCCCCACAGGAACTTCCATGAACGTTTCTTCTTCTCACTGGCCTCGCTGTCTGCCGGCACACGCACGCCGAACTCATCCGTAGCTTCCAGAAACATGGCTATCCCGCGGTGTTTCCCGTCCGGAGAGGTCTCTCCCCAGTGCTGGCGCAGTTCATCGCGGCTGAGGCTCATCAACCCTTTTCCCGGATCGGCGATCCTGTAACGTGTACCGCGGCGGTTCATCCCGTACAGCACCACGAAATGGTTCTGGTTCCAGTGGAGTATGGCCGCTTCCGGAGCTTCTCCGCGCTTCCTCGCCTGAGGGCTGAAAATTTCCTGTAGTTGCTCCTCGGTAAGACGGTATGACCGGCTCTCCAGACCAAGTTCCCGCGCCGCGTCAGCGATCCCTTTCATCGATACCCCCTCTTTTGTCGGGTGGCAATACCTTTCCAGAGTGTCAAGGCTGTACCTTACTCCCATCGCCGAGCACGCCATAGCTAAGGAAGCGACCCCGCATTGCATGGCGTCGCGCTGTCTCACATATTTCAGTCTGCCTGTGTTTCTGCACCATGCCATAGCGTCGCGGGGTCTCTTCTTCTGAGAATATTAATGGTTATCTGCAGTCTGTGCCAGGTTCCTCGGTTGTCTTGGAGGTTTCTGTTGCGATATTATAAAGCTGTCGTGAAAAGTGGTTTACAATTTCGTATTCGGGATCTGTTGGAGCCTCTGGAATATGGCATTTTCCGTTTTTATACGTTCGCGTTTTCCACCCTTGAAAAACCATGCGACTCCGATTTCAATGTTTTCATTATGGGTCTTGTGATAATAGATTCTTTCAGCTTCGGGGGTACGGGTTATGGCCTTGCGTCTCGTCTGGTAGAGGGTTATATCCAACGTGATTTGCATGGCTCTGTTGAACAGATATTTATAAAACGAGCCATAGAGATAGTTCACCGGCTTGAGGGTGACTTCAGAATATCGGCTTTCACCCTCGTACAGGTATGATACCGCCAGACCCATGTCATGAGGCAGTCTCATTGTACTTGATAGCGAGAGGCTCCATGCCACGATGCTGCTGAACACGCCCCACAGTGTGTGCGTGCGGTCTTTGCTCATACTCACCGATGGCCGCAGTGTCCACCATTCAAACGGATTTATAACTCCGTCTGCCGATACTGATATGCCCCATTGTTCCGGACAATTGTATGGGGTATAAAGAAACATTCCCGGATCGGTGCTTAGGAGTGTCGGCTTGAAATCTATGTTGTCTGTAGAGTATGAAAAACGGGCGCTTATGGAGTATCTGTTGAAAAGCTGTGCCATCAATGTGGCGCCATGCGACCGAGCGGCCTTTAGGTCCGGATTGCCGGTAGTGTATGAGTGGGGACCTGAAAACATGGGGCGGCTCATTATCAGCGTATAGGGGAGTTGATTGAGTGTGTAGTAATACCCCAGTGAAAGCATATGGCCGCGCTCTCTGTCTAATGTATACATTAGGTCTGCTGACGGGCAGATACCCCATTGGTCACGGTGCGCGGTTTCTCCTCCGGAACAGACATCGGCGATATATCCCTGTGCGCGTGCGCCGATACTGTAACTGACATTCTTGATATCACCGCTGTATTCCGCGAATACGGCAGGAAAATAGGAATTCATCTCCGTGCGCTGTGTGGCATCCAGATGATGCAGCTCATACCTGTCTGTCACACGGGTATATTGGAAATCGGCCCCGCTGTTCAGTCTGCCGCTACCGATCGGCAGACTGATATTGGCTTTTCCTCTGAGCTGATGCTTGAATGTTCTTTCCGATGTCTGGTAATCCTGTTCTGCAGGCGGGGTAGTGGTCATTTTCTGGTTCACCAGTGTCTCATCCATGATATAATCCAGTGCAGCGTTTACCTGTGCGCCGTTTTTCAGAGGCTGTCTCAGTTTCAGTGCGGCCTGCACATTGTTGTTATGGTCTGGGGTCAGAAGTTCCTGTGTGTCAAATGCCGGATTGTCAGGAGTGACATGTTTTGAAATGTCTTTGGCCATATGGGTATAAAAAACGGAACCGCTCAGCATCCCGTTTTCGGGCAACTGATAATTCAGTGTGAACCGGTTCCACACATTGTTGAAGTGCCCACTGTTATGGTCTGTATATGAAACCTCCTTTACATCGGCGATGGAAGCCGCCGGTATGTCGCGGTCTTCTCTCCGATAGACATAATGGTTCATCTCCTCGCTTTTCAATCGCTGATAACCATAGCCTCCGGTATCGCTGAGGGTCAGTTTCCCTTTTTTCATGCGGAAATCAGGCGAGATGCTTGCCGAATGGAACCCAATGTCATAATATCCCTTGGCAAATCCGTAGAGGTATCCGCTGTATGATCCGTCCCACAGCTGCTTCAGGGTAATATAGACTATTGATCCGGTACTTGTGCCGCTTTCGCCTACCCCGCCCATATATTTGATCTCCACGCTGCTAATTTCAGTGGCGGGGATTTTGGCGATTTCATCCCACGATGCGGTTTTTATGCCGTCGATATATATGGCTTCCGGCTTCCGGCACAGCACTTCAAGCCCGCGTATCCGGTCATATGATATCCCGGGCAGATACCCGAGAAGTTCGGGCGCACTCTTTCCCATGGCAAGCTTGTTCCCGGCCAGATTTACGGTATATCCACCCGGATTGAACTCTATCCTTTTTTGCACTACTTCAATTTCAGGAAGTGCGGTATGGTCTGTCTGTAAACTGATGGTAAGTTCCCCCTCTGATGCCCGTGGTTTGAGTTCTCCGGAATGATATCCCATACTGTGGACTGTGAGAATGGTATTGCCCTCCGTTTCATCATATTCTGCTCCGGAAATATCGAACCTTCCGTTTTCGTCTGCCACCGTAGCCCGTATGATAACCGTAGAGTCTCCCTCAACTTTCCTCAGCTCGATAGTAGCGCCGGCAATGGCATTCCCTTTTTCATCGCATACCGATCCCGATATGTTCTTCGCCGTAAGTGCCATTACCGATATGGCAGTAAATATAATTACTGCCAATACTCGATATATCCCCGCTAAGAGGAACCTGCCGTCAGGAAATCCGGCATATGTTTTCTCTTTCCGTCTGTTGCGCAAATCTGATTTCATCGGATAATATCGTTGTATATGTGGCATAAAAATGTAGGACAGGGGGAGTTTGCTCAGATATCTCGAAGTGTGGTCTACCTGATGGTAGTGCCGTTGTTGCCTGAGATGCTTATCGATTGCGAACGGTCTACCTTTTTCCCATACTCGAAACTGTAATTGAAAGTCAATGCCACATATCTGCCTAATGATGCGTCATAATATTTGGAATTGATATCGGCATAGGGATGCCTTGTCTCATTTACAGTTTTGAAATATTTGTTTAGTGGGGTGGAATCAATGCTTACTCCCCAGTTTTTGCCGGTGTATGACGCGCGGAGCCACAGGGTGCATTGAGGGCGCTTCTCATAGCTGCCGTTGGGGAAGCTCGCTCTTCCGTCGGGTCCTCCGAACAGTGCCATCATCATTATATGGTTGTTGGGAGTATAATTTATACTGGCATTTGGAGTTACAATCCAGCGGTCCTGCTCGAAAATTCCTGTCTGATGAAACCTCCGTGCCGTGACCGAGATGCTTGCCGACAGGCTGCTTGTGAAGTTATAGTTTCCTGTAAGATACATGTATAGTTCGTCATTGTTGCCGCTTGTCACCGGAAAACGGTACATGACGTCGTTATAGGGAATGTAACCGTTGACAGTAGCGTCTATCATCCCGCTGTATTTGGCGCAGAATGCCATGGTCAACCGATTTGATGCAAACCAGAAATAGTTGAAATTCAGCATGTAATATTTCTGCCATTTTATATCGGGATTGCCGATTGTCCCGTTGAATGAAGAGCTCTGGGTAAGTACGGAAGTATACATGTTCGGCCCGGGCGACATCGGTTGGTATGTGCCTGTAAGAGAGAAGGAATGTTTCTGGGCCACGCTTCCCGAGAGGGAAAATTTACCGTTCCACATGTTTTCGTTTATGTCTGCCGCGCCGCTTTGTGTGGTAAGGGAGTGGATATATGCCATATCCAGTGAAAGGCTCCATTCTTTCAGCAACTTAAATGCATACATCGCTCTCACCGATGTGGTGTTGGTTGAAAAATGTTGGCGAGTGTTCGCTGTACCCCTGTATCGGGTGTTGAATATTGATGCCTCATCTCCCAGATGTACCGACAGTTGGGTGTGGTTCGGGAATACATAATACGCGCTGAATGTGCCCCCGGGATGCACAGATTTCTCACGTACTATGTTGTCATAGTGCGTTTCACTGTTTTCAGACAACTCTGCTCTCAGGTCGTTTTTGTCGAAGATGCTTCCCGAAGCATTGCCTGCCAGACTGAAATACAGCTTCTCGGAAGCCATATAATTCATGTTGAATCCAAGAGATGGCCTTACATTCGAGGAACTGGCGTCAATGGATATGGTGCCGTTGCTGCCCACCCCCTTTGTCAGATCCGCTTGTGTGCCTTCCCAGTCGAGGCGGGGCTGCCGGTTACCGTTCACGCCTGCCGTTATCTGTGCGTTGAAATTGTTGGAATTGCTATATCGCCACTGCACACCACCGTTGTAGTTTCCATATCTCCGCCCGGTCATTTTTGAATATCTGTGCCGGTCGAGGATCCAGTCGTTCCCATCGGCATCTTTCATCCTGTAAACGGTATGCGAGTCTGATATGTTGCCGGCGGTATTGTCGTAGCCGCCACCCCCGGTGAACTGCCATGTGGAGCGTCCCTTTACAAACTTGCTGTAAAGGGAGTACTCTCCTTCATTTACGATCACTTTCTGTGTGCCGCTCAGAGTGGTATATCCGCCATACTCATATTCTTTTGCCACTATATTCAGCACATATTCTTTCCCGTGATATATCGGGTTTACAGGATTGTGCAGCAGTTCTATGCGCAATATGTCTTTCGGCCTGAGGTTGGCAATCTCCGTCTGGGAAGCCTCCATGCCGTTCAGAAAATATTCTATTTTCTGGTCGGTGTTGGTGCTTACCGAGCTGTTCATCACATTCACCTTAAGCGTAGGTATATGCATGGCGGCCAGAAGCTGAAATGTGTTCATCGATGCTTTCTTCAGTCGAGCTTTGGGAATGTATGCCTGTCCGTCCTCTATCGGCATTGACATCTGTGCCTCCACCACCACCTCCTTGAACTCTTTTCCCGCTATGGCATCGGTATCATCGGTCTGTCCTTGGCTTTTGATTGGCGCAATTATGGCTGTCGCCATAATAAATACAGATATTACAGTCTGAGGTAAATTCATGATCAAGGGAGTAATTAATGATTGAATAGGTAATAAATTGTAGCATTATCGCATCAGATAGTTTTACGGGTAAAAACTATCTGATGCAAATATGAGGATATAATTTGTATTATGCAATATATTCATGAAATTTATTATAAATGTAAGAGATTAATGTGCAAGATTACTTGTGTTTACAGAACGTCTACATTGTAATTTCGCGAAAAATTTGTATTAGTTTAGTATTGGCAAGGGAACACCGCGCTTATTACCTCCCTTGTAGGTGTGATCTGGAGTGACTGGTGTCTCGTTTGATGAACCTGCATAGGAAGGCACTGATGTCCCTATAAACAGAATTGTGGCTAAGAATAAAGTCAGATGTTTCATATGCTGTTTTATTGACTGGGGGTTTGACAGCAAATTTCTATAGATGTTTTGAGACATACAAATTTTTGACATGAAAAAAGCGTATCACATATATGTGTATACGCTTGTAAATCAAATGGTTATTCGTGATATGTTTTTCAAAATCGTATCGTGGTTACAATGGTATGGATATCAATGTGTTATGGTCGATCGATCTGGCTATTTGATACTGATTTTTTTCACGTATTCTTTTTTGTACGGGGATTCAGATCTTTCAAAATTCTTTTTTAGACGTGATTTTCTGTTGCGCAACACTTCCAGGGTGGGTATCTCGAGTATCATGCATATCGCATGTGATCCAATTCCTGAGAAAAGTAGGACAGACAATTTGTAGTCGTTATCGGAAATTGACGGAAAATCAGTTTTGAAACGCGTCATCAGATCATTGTCGGTATAGTTGATTATAGTCTCCAACGTCTTATATAGTGCGGGAGTATTCAGACC
>CADFRV010000145.1 GCA_902836725.1 Muribaculaceae bacterium | reverse complement strand
TGAACCGGGTAAGGGAAGATATGTCTCTATTTTTGTCTTAAATGAAAGAGCCGTGATGTGGCGGCAGAAATATGGCTTTTTAAATTCGTGTTGTATGTGCCGGAGGATGTGTGGCGGGTGTCGCTACAGAAAAGTTGCGGTGTCACATGCGGCTGCTATGCCGGTCTCAGAGTGGTTCCGTTTCTTTCTGGGTGTCCTGCGTATTCTTTGCCCCGAAAAGATCCGCGTATATGAGATCGGTGGCTCCGAGGTGGTCTTTTATGTATTGTCCGGCGGCGTCGCCTGCTTTCCTGAGTTTTTGGGGCGATGCGGAGAAAGTGCCCATGACGGTGTCGAATTCTTCTCTTGATGATATGGAGAATCCTCCTCCGCATTGTATCAGGTCGGATGCCTCTTTGAATTTGGAGTGGTTGGGTCCGAAGATTACGGGCATGCCGTATACTGCGGCCTCGTTGAGGTTGTGTATCCCGGCTCCGAATCCTCCTCCGATATATGCGAGATCGGCATATCGGTAGAGGGAAGAGAGCTTACCGAATGAGTCGATTATGATGCCGCTTACATGTGTGAGGCGTTCGGGTATCTGCCCCTGGGGGAGTTTGGCGCGTTTTATCTCCCCTGTCCATTCGGAAAGGAGTATTGCAGGTTTATTGAACCGGTTGCGCAGTCTCTCGAGGCGTGTCTCGTTGAATTCGTGGGGGGCTATGATGAATTTCACTTCGGGATGTGCGTTGAGCCACGGCACATAGATGTCTTCGTCTGCTTCCCATGAGCTTCCCGCGATGAACCGCAGGGGGGCGTCGGCGCCGAATCCCGGGAAGCCCGGTATCTCCACGGTGGTGCGCATCACGTCTGTGACACGGTCGAAGCGGGTGTCGCCGGCTACGGTGACGTTTTCCACCCCTATGAGTTTGAGCAGGCGGCGTGAGCGCTCGTCCTGCACGTACAGTCTGTCGAAGCATCTGAGCATGCCTCGGAACATGCCTCCGAGGCTGCGGAAGAAGCGTTGTCCCGGACGGAAGATGCTTGAGATGATGTATGTGGGGATGCCGCGCCGGCGGAGTTCCTGCAGGTAGTTGCCCCAGAATTCATATTTGATGAATATGGCCATGGAGGGACGGGCTGCGTCGAGAAACCGGCGTACACGGTGAGGTGTGTCGAACGGCAGATAGACTACAGCGTCTACGAAGGGGTAGTTTTTCCTTACTTCGAATCCCGAGGGGGAGAAGAAGCTCAGGAGGATGGGTTTCTCGGGGTGCTCGCGGCGCAGGCGTTCTATCATGGGACGCCCTTGCTCGAATTCTCCCAGCGATGAGGCGTGGAACCATATACACCCCGGCTTGCCTCCGAGACGCCGGTTAAGGGTCTCGATGGTGCGGTGCTGTCCGCGTATCATCTTACGCACTTTGGGGCTTCGCCATGCAGCTATGCGTGCGGCGAGGCCATACAGACGTATTCCTGTGTTATATAGTGTGTTCACTGGCAGGAGCTGGCGGTTTACTCTGCAGGGGTGATTTCGGCGATGGCCTTGCGTAGGCGTTTTATTGTCTCTTCGCGTCCGATAAGTTCGGTGATGTCGAACATGTGGGGGCCTTTGCATTCTCCGACTACGGCGAGACGGAAGGCGTTCATTACGTTGCCGAGGTGGTATCCCTTGTCGGCGATCCATCCGAGTACCACGGGTTCGGCGGCCTGCGAGGAGAAGTCCTCAAGGCTTTCGAGCACGCCGATGAGTTCTTCCATGATTTCGGGGGTGCCTGTTTTCCAGCGTTTCCTGATGTCTTTCTCGGCGTATGCGTCTGGCGCGATGAAGAAGAAGCGTGTCTGATCCCAGAGGTCGTTGACGAAGTTGGCGCGGCTTTTCACCATGTCGATGGCGCGTGAGATGTATGCGTCGGTGTATTCGTTGGGGTTCACGCCGTTGGCTTTCAGAACGGGTTTGAACAGTTCTGTCAGGCGTTCGGCGGGAATTGCCATAAGGTATTCGTGGTTGAACCATTTTCCTTTCTCGAAGGCGAAACGGGCGCCCGATTTGGAGCAGTGGTCAAGCGAGAATTTGCTGATGAGCTGCTGCATGTCCATTATCTCGGTGTCGTCGCCGGGATTCCATCCGAGGAGCGCAAGGAAGTTGATGACGGCTTCGGGAAGGTATCCTTTCTCGCGGTATCCTGAGGATATCTCGCCGCTTTTGGGGTCGTGCCATTCCAGCGGGAATACGGGGAATCCGAGGCGGTCGCCGTCGCGTTTGGAGAGTTTTCCTTTACCGTCGGGTTTGAGCAGGAGGGGGAGGTGCACGAAATCGGGGCGTGTGTCGGCCCATCCGAATGCCTCGTAGAGCAGCACGTGGAGCGGGGCAGAGGGGAGCCATTCCTCACCGCGTATCACATGGCTGACTTCCATGAGATGGTCGTCGACGATGTTGGCCAGGTGGTAGGTGGGGAGATCGTCGGCGCTCTTGTAAAGCACTTTGTCGTCGAGTATGGATGAGTTGATGGTCACTTTGCCTCGTATGAGGTCGTTGACTTCAACGTCGCGTCCCGGCTCGATGAGGAAACGTACTACGTATGGGGTGCCTTCGGCCATGAGGCGGTTGACCTCTTCCTGGGGAAGCGAGAGGGAGTTGCGCATGTTCATGCGTGTTGTGGCGTCGTACTGGAAGTTGGGGTGCTCGGCGCGGGCCTTTTCGAGTTCCTCGGGTGTGTCGAATGCTATGTATGCTTTTCCGGCGTCAAGGAGCTGTTTTACGTGGGCGCGGTAGATGTCGCGTCTTTCGCTCTGTTTGTAGGGGCCGTATGCGCCTCCTTCGCGCACACCTTCGTCGATTTCAATGCCGAGCCATGCAAGCGCCTCGTTGATATAGTCTTCGGCTCCCGGTACGAAGCGGTTGGAGTCGGTGTCCTCGATGCGGAGTATCATATCCCCTCCGTGCTGGCGCGCAAATAGGTAGTTGTAGAGTGCTGTGCGTACGCCGCCTATGTGAAGCGGGCCTGTGGGGGAGGGGGCGAAACGAACCCTTACTTTCCTTTCCATTGTGTTATGGTTGTCTGGTGTGCGAGTAGGATAATTCTATATTAATATAACGGGGATTGTATACCGGGGTATGCGGTGGCTCCCCCGGCGACGCGTAATCCGGCTGCAAAATTACAAAATAAATTTTGAATTTATTAACAAGAGAGCGGTCTCTTTGCTTTTGCCGGTGTTGCTGGCGGCTACGGCTGTGTGTCGGGTGATCCGAATTCCTTGTGGAGGGCTTCGAAACGGAGGGCTGCTTCGGGACCGAATTTCGCTATGGATGCGCGCACGCGCTGCAGCGGCTTCTCGAGCATGTCGTTGTTTTTCGAGTAGAATTTGTCTGCATAGCAGATGAGTTTCTCGAGCATGCTTTCGGGCATGTATGAGCGGTCGGGGGGAAGCGCGGGGGAGAGGCGCTCCACGTCGGCCGGCGTTAGGCCGGCTCCTGTATGCCTCTCGGCTACGCGTGCGTATATCTCGGGTGCTCCTTCTTTCCGCATCAGGTCGGCTCCTATGCGTCCGTGTGCGAGGTATGGCTCTTTGCCGTGGCAGTGTATGCCGTCGGCGTCGGTCAGGAAGATGCCTATGTCGTGGAGCATGGCGGCCGCCTCTATTTCGGCGGGGTCGAGCGGGAGACGGCGTTCTTGCGCAAGACGCAGGGCTTTGGCGGCTACGGATTTGCAATGACGCATGTAAATATCCCGCAGAGGTGTCTCTGCGGGATAATGTCTGTCGATAAGTTTCTGATAATCGAACATGATGAGGATCAGAGGTCGAGCACCCAGTTCCAGTTGTGGCGGTCTTCGATTTCGCCGAGGCGTATGGCTCCGAGTGTGTCGTAAAGCTTGCGGGTTATTGGGCCGGGTTCACCGTTCTTGGCTATGACGAATTTCTCGCCTGTGTCGAGGTCGTGTATCTCGCCGACGGGTGAGCATACGGCTGCTGTGCCGCAGGCTGCTGCTTCTTCGAATGTGGCAATCTCTTCCACCGGTATGTGGCGGCGCTCCACGGTGAGTCCCATATCTTTGGCGAGCTGCATGAGCGATTCGTTGGTGATGGAAGGGAGGATGGATTCGGAGGCCGGTGTGATGTATTTGCCCTCTTTGATGGCATAGAAGTTGGCGGGGCCGCATTCGTCGAGGTAGCGCTTCTCTTTGGGGTCGAGGTAAAGCACGGCGGAGTATCCCATGTCGTGGGCCTTTTCTCCTGCCACAAGGCTTGCGGCGTAGTTGCCGCCTACTTTGAAGCGTCCGGTACCTTTCGGCGCCACGCGGTCAAACTCGCGCATGATGCAGATGTTGGTGGGTTTGAAGCCTGATTTGAAGTATGGACCTACGGGTGTCACCAGTATTATGAAGCAGTATTCGTCGGCGGGTTTTACACCTACGCGTGCGGTCATGCCGATTTCAAGGGGTCTTATATATAATGAAGCTCCGGATCCGTAGGGAGGAATGAAACGCTCGTTCAGCTTGATGGCCATCTCTGTCATCTTCATGAAGATGTCGGTGGGGATGGGTTCCATCTTTATGCCGCGCGCGGAGTCCTGGATGCGTTTGGCGTTTTCTTCCGGGCGGAATACTCTTACTTTTCCGTCTTTTCCGCGGAATGCCTTGAGGCCTTCGAATATTTCCTGCCCGTAATGAAGAGCTGTGGCTGCGATATGCATCTCGATGGTCTCTGAAGAGGAGATTTCAATTTCGCCCCATTTGCCGTTACGGTAATAGCAACGCACATTATAGTCGGTAGGGATGTATCCAAACCCGATCTCGGACCAGTTAATGTCGGCTTCTTTCATTTTGGAATTTCGTTAATGGTGGTTATTATGCGCCTGATGCCCTTCGTTTCTTTAATAATCTCATTTCCAGGACTGAAATGCTTTGGAAATTGAAGCGCTTTTGGCGCGATGCTAAACTGATTGCTTTGTTTGGTTGCAAAAAGGCTGTTGTATGAGTGGTATTCCGCTTTTTTTCAACCGTTATTTTTCGCAAATATACGGAATTATTTTTTATATGTGCAATATCTGAAATAATTTTCAGGAGGGATTCCGGCGATTTATGCCGTATGCGATGAAATTTGAGGGGATGAGAATCGTGTAACATGAGTGTTACATATTGATATAATGGCTTTGTAACTGTGCTGTGGATGTGGAATGGGGCACTCTTTTTGAAAAACGGTGTCGCGCCGGATGCGTATGTAAAATATTTTGCCGACATATCATAGTTATAATCAGTATATTAACGAGAATAATGGAATTTTTTTCAAAAAATGTTGCAAAAAAATTTGGTGGAATGAAAATAGTGAGTAACTTTGCGATGTAGTCACAAATGTGTTACAAAGCCAAAACGTCAACATTAACACCAAATACTTCCAGTTATGAGCTCCAACAACTTTCAGGCAAAACTTCTGAGCCTTCAGACCAATCTTCTGAACTTTGCTTACATGCTTACGTCGAATCGCGATGACGCATACGATCTGCTTCAAGATACAACCTTGAAAGCGCTCGACAATGAGGATAAATATGTGGATAATGTGAACTTCAAGGGATGGGTGTTCACTATCATGCGCAATATCTTCATCAACAACTACCGTAAGGTGGTGCGCTCCGCAACGATAATAGACCAGACAGAGGATCTGTACCATCTCAACCTCCCGCAAGAATCAGGCCTCGCTACTCCTGAGGGCGCTCTTGCCGCCGGAGAGATTTCTGACGCCATCAATTCATTCAGCGATGATTATCGCATACCCTTCTCCATGCATGTAGCAGGATATAAATATAATGAGATTGCCGAGAAAATGAATCTTCCTCTCGGGACTGTAAAAAGCCGCATCTTCTTCGCCCGGCGCCGCCTTCAGGAGATGCTCAAGGACTACCGCTGAAAACAAGGCTGTGGCTGCTGAAATATTCTCTGTCGCCGATAGGGATAAAGAATAACTGGAAAATAAGATTATAATTACGGATAGTGCTGTGTCTGGCAATTTGCGATGACACGGCGCTATCTGTTTTTAGCCTTCGGACAGAAACATGTAGGAAGTCTGCTTGCCAATAATATTGTAATATTGGATGAATTCCATTAATGGTTCCCATTAATAATTTCCATTGCTTGATATAATATGATTTCCGCTATCTTGCTTAAGTGGTATGATTTTATGTAAAAGTACTGATAAATAGTGAAATACGGATTGTGTCACGTGGTGTGTATGAAAAAATAGTGTCAAAAATATTTGGTAAAATTTGGAGAATTCAAAAAAAGTACCTACCTTTGCATCGCTTTTGAGAGGAACGCTTAAACTTTCTGTCATAAGTCTGATTCGCTAGCTCAGCTGGTAGAGCACAACACTTTTAATGTTGGGGTCCTGGGT
>CADFRV010000144.1 GCA_902836725.1 Muribaculaceae bacterium | reverse complement strand
GCCGGAGACATTGTGACCGTTATTGAAGAGATGGAGTTCACTAACCGGACATTCGAAGAGATATCCGGACTGGCACAGGTAGAGGAGGACGGCACATACTATATAGGAATACATGCGTCAAGCGATACCTATATGGATGTGATAGCCATCGACAACCTGCGGATAGCATCCGAAGCCGGCATGGACTCTCCCGCCGCCGTAACCGGCCTCAAAGGCACACCCGATGCCGACGGCTCCCTCGGAGTGACGCTTTCGTTCATCACACCGTCGAAAACCATAGAGGGTGATCCGCTGGCATCGCTCGACAAGGTTGAGATCTACCGGGGCGAGACACTGGTCCACACCATGCAACCCGTGACAGTGAACCGGAACTACAGCTGGCGCGACGAAAATCCGGCCGCCGGCCTCAACACTTACGAGATACGCGCATATCACAACGATAAACGCGGCCTGGGTGCTACAGTACAGGTATTTGCAGGTCTGGATGTTCCCGGCCGTCCCACCAACGTGCGCATCACGGAATATGACGGAGTAGTGTCCATGACATGGGACGCCCCCACAGTAGGCGAACAAGGTGGCGTGTTCGACACCTCGGCTCTCACATACATTGTGCTTGACGCCGAAAGCGAAGTCGTAAAGACCGGAATAACAGAAACCCACTGGGATTTCATACCTCAGCTTCCCGCAGGACAGGATCTCTACGCCTGGAGCGTATCGGCCCAGACACCGCAGGGGATCGGCTACTCGGCCACATCCAACGTACTCGCCCTCGGCGATCCATACAAGATGCCTTTCAGCGAGTCGTTCATCGGCGCGGTGAACCAGACCTCACCGTGGGGACAATACCTCTGGGGAATGGGAGGACGCTGGTTCACATCCGACACCGGCCTCAGCCCCCTGGCCAACCCGCAGGACAACGACGGCGGTCTGCTCACCTTCATCCCGGCGGCCGACAACGACGAAGCGATGATATACTCGGCAAAGATCGATGTCACCGGAGCTACCACTCCCGCAGTAGATTTCTGGTACTACTATGCCGACGGCATGGAGGGTGACCTCTCTGTAACGGTATCGTCGAACTACGAGGAGTACAAGCCGGTGGGGAAAGTCGATTTCACCAAGGCGCACAACGGATGGAACTTCATCCGCATGCCCTTCCCCGACATTGAGGGCGCACGATTCGTGCAGCTCGGCCTGCGTGCCTCCACAGGAAGCGTGGGACGCCATATCCATGTCGACAACATCGTGGTACGCGATCCCGCTCCCACCGATCTGGCGGCACTCGACGTGACCGCTCCCTCCGAGATAAAGGTCGGCACAGAGACCACTGTAACCGCTACGGTCATGAATGTGGGCACCCAGGCAGCCGAAGGATATTCGGTTGAGCTTTGGGTAAACGGCATGAAACTCGAGAGCCAGGATGGGCGGAAGGTACAGCCGCTCGAAACCGCCACTTATGAATTCAAAGTGATGCCTGCCGTGACCATGTCGACAAAAGCAGCATTCGGCATGAAGATCATCTATCCTTCCGACACGAACCTCGCCGACAACACCCTGATAGCTCCGAAAGTAGACGTGGAGATGCCACACTGGCCCACAGTGACCGACCTGTCAGGCAGCTATGACGGCACCAACGTGAACCTAACCTGGAGCCCCGTGTCCGACGCGCTGATAGATCCGCAGCCGGTGACCGACAAGTTCGAGGACTACGAGGCATTTATCACCGACAACATCGGCGAATGGACCGTGGTTGATGTGGATGGCGGAAACGGCACATTCACGATCAATAACACCTCGAGCACCACAGTCGCCTATCCCAATGCGGGCAAACCGATGGCATTCCAGGTGTTCAATCCGTCGCAGGCCGGTCTGCTGCTTGTCAACGGTGAAGGCACGCCTACCGGATGGATGCCCCACTCGGGGAGCCAGGTGCTGGCCGCATTCGGCGATATCGACGGCAGGAACGACGACTGGCTGATTTCACCGCGCCTTTCCGGCGAGGCACAGACCATAACCTTCTTCGCCCGAAGCTATTCCGACATGTATGGCCTGGAGACCATTGAGGTGCTCACGTCTCAGACAGACCGCGAGACCACAAGTTTCGAGCGTGTCAAAGGTATCGCTGCTGAAGTGCCCGCAGCATGGACACAGTACAATGTGACTGTTGCGGAAGGCACACAGTACTTCGCCATCCGCTGCACATCGCGCAACCGCTTCGTGCTCCTTGTCGATGACATATCGTACATACCGGCCGGCGCGGAACCCACCCCGATCGCTGTGAGCGGCTACAACGTGTACCGCAACGGCGTGCGCATCAACGACGCGCTTGTAACCGAACCCGGATTCAGCGAACCGTTCGCCGCGGGCCGCACTCCCAAATATGCCGTTACCGCGGTCTACGACATGGGTGAGTCCAACTTCTCCAACATCATCACCGTGGCCACAAGCGGCATCGAGGCCGCCGCGGCCGCCACGATGAAAGTCACCGCCACGGCAGGAAGCCTGATCATCGAAGGCGCCTCCGGCATGCAGCTGACCGTATCGCGTGCCGACGGTGTGGTGATATGGAGCGGCGCTCCCGCTTCCGACCGTCTCGCCATACCGATGGCGCCCGGCGTCTACCTTGTGGCTTCCCCGCAAGCCACAGCGAAAGTCGTGGTAAAATAATCTGACAGTCAATCCTCATGTCATCCGGGCGGTGTGTCGTAAAACGCGGCACACCGCCCGCTGCTTAACTACCATGGCAAAAGTTGCCGTCCGCTCCACCGGCGATATACAAAGGAGCACAGCGTGTTATGAATGTATATCAGGCATTAAAACATGTTAAAAACAGACCCAATATGATTTATATCATATTTCGTACTTATATAAATGAGTAATTTTGCAGACAGTTTGGGAGGGATGGCCCCTGAAAAGCAATTTAATAGGAACAATATAAGACTAAAAAAGAGAAAACAATGAAGAAGTGCAAAGTTCAGTCGCTTACCGCTATGGCGGCACTCTCGGCGACAGTGCTCACTTTGGCGTCTTGCGGCGACAAGAACGCCCAGCAGATGCCCGACATGACTCCCGAAATCGCCACTGTAACAGTGCAGCCGGGTACTGCCGATCTGACCACCTACCTGTCAACCACGATCAAAGGCAAGACCGACGTGGAAGTGCGCCCGCTTGTTTCCGGTTTCGTGACCAAAGTAAATGTGGATGAAGGCGACTATGTACGTAAAGGCCAGGTGCTTTTCACTCTCGACCAGGTACAGTACCAGGCAGCCGTGGACCAGGCAGCCGCTTCCGTAAACTCGGCCAAGACCGCAGTGGAGAGCGCCCGCCTCACCGCCGCCAACAAACAGCGTCTTTTCGACAAGAATATCATCAGCGAATATGAGAACCAGCTCGCCAAGAACTCCCTGGCACAGGCAGAGGCCGCGCTGGCACAGGCGAATGCCGCTCTTACCAACGCGAAAAAGAACCTCAGCTACACAGTTGTGACAGCTCCTTCCGACGGTTTCGTCGGTTCCATCCCCAACCGTGAAGGATCGCTCGCTTCCCCGTCGATGCCGAGTCCCCTTACCACTGTAAGCGACAACTCCGACATATACGCCTACTTCTCGCTCAACGAAAAGGAGATACTCGACATGACAGACGGTGGCAAGATCAGCCTCAACGAGGCCATCGCCCAGATGCCTCCTGTGCAGCTCAAGCTCTCCGACGGCACCGTATATCCTGAAACCGGCACCGTGGCCACAGTATCGGGTGTGATAAACAACACCACCGGCTCGGCCAACGTGCGCGCCCGCTTCAAGAACCTGAACGGCATGCTGCGCAGCGGCTCCACAGGCCAGATCATGATTCCCCACCACATCGACAGCGTGATCATCATACCGCAGAAAGCCGCCTTCGAGGTACAGGACCGCAGATTCGTCTACACTGTAAATGACTCAAGCAAGACTGTCAGCACCCCCATCACCGTTTATCCCCAGGATGACGGCAAGAACTACATCGTGACCAGCGGCCTCACCAACGGCCAACGCGTGGTAGTGGAAGGTGTGGGCACCAAAGTGCGTCCCGACATGGCCATCAAGGCAGTCGACGCAGCCGAGATGGCAGCGCGCCAGGCAGCCGCCGCACAACAGCAGGGAGCACAACAGTAACCGGTTTCCCCCTGTCATCACCATCAAACTCCGGCAAAGCAGCCGCCCCCCGGCATCAGCGGGGAGCGCCACTTTTACGGAAATTTCTGAATTCCTTTATTATAAACCACAGAAATGAAATTAGATACCTTTATTAACCGCCCGGTGCTCTCGACGGTTATATCAATATTCATTGTGCTGTTGGGCATGATCGGTCTGGCATCCCTGCCAATCACCCAGTACCCAGACATAGCCCCCCCGACCATCTCGGTATCAACGACCTACGCGGGCGCCAACGCACAGGCGGTGCTCAACTCGGTAATCGCCCCCCTCGAGGAGTCGATCAACGGCGCCGAGGGTATGACATATATCGAATCGACCGCCACAAACACCGGCGCGGCCACCATCAACGTACACTTCGAGCAGGGCTTCGACCCTGACATGGCCGCCGTAGACGTGCAGAACCGTGTGTCCAAGGCCCTCAACCTGCTCCCGGCCGAAGTGACCCAGGTAGGTGTGCTTACCCAGAAACGCCAGAGCTCCATGCTTGTGGGTGTGGCTCTGTATGCGCCCACCGACAAATATGACAACGAGTTCCTTGACAACTACATGAAGATCAACGTCATCCCTGTGCTCCAGCGTGTGAAGGGCGTGGGCGACGTGATGAGCTTCGGCGGTGACTATTCAATGCGTGTATGGCTCAAGCCTGAGGTTATGGCCCAGTACGGCCTCAACCCGAGCGACGTGGCCGCCGCGCTGAGGGACCAGAACATCGAGGCTGCCCCCGGCTCTTTCGGCGCCCAGGGCGACCAGAGCTTCCAGTACACCATGAAGTACCGCGGCCGCTACACCACCCCCGAGGAATTTGAGAACATCGTGGTACGCGCCACTCCCAACGGCGAGGTGCTTTACCTGAAAGATGTAGCCGACGTGGAACTCGGCAAGGTGACATATGAATTCGGCTCACAGCTCAACGGACACCCCGGCACCATGGCCATCGTGTTCCAGACCGCCGGCTCCAACGCCACCCAGATCATCAACGACTGCCTCGCCCAGGTGAAGAATCTCGAGAAGGATCTCCCCGAAGGACTGGCATTCGCCATCCCGATGAACAACAACGACTTCCTCTACGCCTCCATCGACAAGGTGGTACACACCCTCATCGAGGCGTTCATCCTGGTATTCGTTGTGGTATACATCTTCCTTCAGGACATCCGCTCGACCATCATCCCCGCCATCGCTATCCCCGTGGCCCTCGTGGGCACATTCTTCGTGCTGAAGATCATCGGCTTCTCCCTTAACCTCATCACCCTGTCGGCTCTGGTGCTCGCCATAGCCATTGTGGTGGACGACGCCATCGTGGTGGTGGAGGCTGTGCATGCCAAGCTCGACGCCGGATACAAGAGCGCCCGCAAGGCCTCCATCGACGCCATGAGCGAGATCGGCGGCGCCATCGTCTCCATCACCCTGGTCATGATGCTCGTGTTCATTCCCGTGTCGTTCATGCCCGGTACAGCCGGTGTGTTCTACCAGCAGTTCGGTCTCACCATGGCCATCTCCATCGGTTTCTCGGCTCTGAACGCCCTTACCCTGTCGCCGGCACTCTGCGCCGTGTTCCTCAAGCCGCATACCGACGAGCACGGCAAGAAACAGAACTTCGTAAAACGTTTCCACACCTGGTTCAACGTAATGTACGACGCACAGCTCAATCATTACAAGAAAGGTGTGAACTTCTTCATACGCCACAAGGTGACCTCTGCGGGTCTGGTGGCAGCCAGTGTGGCAGTGCTCGTATGGCTTATGAGCATAACACCTACCGCCCTGGTGCCCAATGAGGATACCGGCACATTCTTCGTGATGGTCGACATGCCCCCGGGCACATCGCAGGAACGCACCGTGGAGACCATGCATAAGATCGACGCCGTGCTGGCGCAGATCCCTTGCATCGAGTTCCGTCAGGAGATCGCCGGCTACAGCTTCATCGCCGGCCAGGGCCCGACATACGGTGCCTTCATCATCAAGCTTAAAGACTGGAGCAAGCGCGACAAGAAGACAGAAAGCGTGGACGCCGTCATCGGCCAGTTCTACGCCATGGCCAATCAGGTAATCAAGGACGGCCGTGTGATCGCTTTCGCGCCCCCTATGATCACCGGTTACTCCGTGACCAACGGTTTCGAGCTGAAGATGCAGGACAAGACCGGCGGCGATATCAACACCTTCTTCAGCGTGGTACAGAACTTCCTGGCTCAGCTCAACGCCCAGCCGGAAATCCAGATGGCCTACACCACCTTC
>CADFRV010000143.1 GCA_902836725.1 Muribaculaceae bacterium | reverse complement strand
TATAAAATAACAATATTCCCCCAAGTGCAAGACAATCTTAAATGAAAGAGCCGTGCCTGCGGGCGACTTTCGCTATTATGTTTCACCGAATATTTCGTATATTTGCAGAGTGGGAAGCGGGGTTATTTGTGTATAACAGTAATTTATGATTAAAACAGGTATTCTCGGCGGTGAAACCATGGCTGCCGGGGAATTGATAAGAATTCTTATAAACCATCCCGATGTGGATCTGCGTGCCGTGGCTTCTGACAGTCTGGCCGGGCGCTCGGTAGAGGAAGTGCACCGCGGGCTTGTCGGGGATGTGAGCATGCGCATAGAGCCGGATCTCGACCCTGAGGGGCTTGATGTGGCGTTTCTTTGTGGCGAGCAGTGGATGGCGCGCAACTGGATGGAAAGGCATGGCGCCAAATGTGAGGAAGCCGATGTGCGTGTCATAGATCTTACCGGGGCTTTCCGCAACGGTGAGATGGATATGGTGTACGGATTTCCGGAATTCAACCGCAAGCCTCTGGTGCGCGGAGCCACGCGTGCGTCGCTCCCGTCGCCGGTGGCTATGGCGGTGGAGTTGGCGCTTTTCCCACTTGCTAAAAACATGCTTCTGTCAGGCGATATAAGCGCCGCGGTGAGTATCGCTTCTACAGAGAGTTTCGGAGACCGAGGGGATGCGCGGGAAGATGTTTCCTCCGCCAGTTTCGAGAAAGTGGCATGCTCCACAAGGCTTGACCCGATAGCTCCGATAGAAAACCGCCCCGACGGGGAGGATGCCGCACGCGAGGTGGCATCGTTGCTGCGTGCAGTGCAGCCTTCGTTCGGTGGAGGCGTAAGGTTGCATGTGAGCCGCGACCGCGATACCCCGCGAGGCATCATAGCAGAGGTGGATGTGCCTCTTATTACATCCCTTGGCGAGCTGAGACGTTTGTTCGGAGAGGCATACGAGGATCATAATTTCACATACCCTGTGGAGAATGTGCCTGCTGTGCTTGACGTTGCCAATACCAACAAGTGTCTGGTCTACATCGGCTATCCCGCAGATGGCGAGGGGGCGGCAGACGGCCGCATTGTACGCATCACAACGGTGATCGACAATCTTCTCAAGGGGGCTGCCGGGAATGCCGTGCACTGTCTCAACCTGCTGTTCGGCCTGTCAGAGCGTACCGGGCTTGCCCTCAAGGCTTCGGTATATTGACTGTTCCCGCATGCGGATGCTTTCCCCAACCGGCTGATTTCCAGATGACGATCTGGTTTTAGGATATTTTAATATAATGAGATTCAGTAGACATGGTTTTATAGGAGAGTAATAGAGTAGCACTGAAACAGTTCGGGACAACGCGACGCTTAAGCAATGGATCTCTCCTCCCACGCTGTTTTATGTCGGCGTTTCCGGCAGCGTGTGTGGAAAGCGGCTATTATTGTAAACGCACTCTATTTCTAATATTAATTTTCTTACCGTGCCCCATGAAATTATTCTTAAATACCTGTCTTAATTCATATACGGATAGCTTGCGCCACATGCGTGTTGGCGGGACACGGCTGTTTCCCGTGATGGCTGTGGCGGCCGCCTTTGCGGCTGCGGCATTTATGGGCAGTTGTTCAAAAACTACGACCGGCACTCCCGGTGAAGAGGATCTCACCCAGTTTGTGAACCCTATGATCGGCACTGATTTTACCGGAAACACTTATCCCGGCGCGCAGGTGCCATTCGGTATGGTGCAGCTCAGCCCTGACAACGGTCTTCCCGGATGGGACCGCATCTCAGGCTATTTTTATCCCGACAGTACAATCGCAGGTTTCTCCCATACTCATCTGAGCGGTACCGGAGCCGGCGACCTTTACGATATATCCTTCATGCCGGTAATGAAACCGGCGAAAACGGCTGAGGCGCCCCTTGGTGTGCATTCGCGTTTCTCGCATGACAGCGAGGAGGCCACGGCCGGTTATTACAAAGTGCGTCTTGACGATTACGGTATCAACGTTGAGCTTACAGCCGGCGACCGCATCGGCGTGCAGCGCTATACATTCCCTGCCGGTGAAGCCGCGGTGATCCTGAATCTTGCCAAAGCGATGAACTGGGACCGCACGGTTGACAGTTCCATAAAGATTTTGAACGACAGCACCATCGCCGGTTACCGTTATTCCGACGGATGGGCGAGAGGACAGAAAGTGTATTTCGCGTCCCGATTCTCGCGTCCGTTCGGCGCAGTGTCGATGGACAGCGTGGCTATCGACAATCCCGATGGCGCTCCCAAAGGGTGGGGCGTGACTGCGACATTTGATTTCAATACCGTGGCCGGCGAGCAGCTTACCATAGTCACCGCACTCTCACCCACTTCGGAAAACGGAGCTATCGCCAATCTTGCTGCGGAAGGTAGCGGAAACGATTTCGATACCTATCGTGAGGCGGCGCGAGACAAATGGAATTCAGAACTGTCAAAAATAAAGATCACGGTACCGTCGTCGCTTGGCGAGACCGACATACGCAACCGCAAGACGGTGTTTTATACAGCACTTTACCATTCGATGCTCGCCCCCACGATCTACTCCGATGTGAACGGCGACTACCTCGGCCCCGACGGGGAGGTGCACCATGCCGACGGCTGGACGAACTACTCCACATTCTCCCTCTGGGACACATACCGCGCCGCACATCCGCTGTTCACCATCGTCAATCCCGATCGAGCCGGAGATATGGCCAAGTCGCTTGCCGAATTCGCGTCGCAGCTCGGACGTCTCCCCGTGTGGAATTTCTGGGGATCAGAGACCGACATGATGATTGGCTACCATTCCGCGCCAGTGATCGTGGATGCCATAATGAAGGGGCTCGGCTCAAAGATCGATGCCGGGAAAGCGCTTGATGTATGTGTGGCTAC
Source organism: Muribaculaceae bacterium (assembly GCA_902836725.1). Classification (GTDB taxonomy): domain Bacteria; phylum Bacteroidota; class Bacteroidia; order Bacteroidales; family Muribaculaceae; genus UBA7173. Next base: position 3,560 of record CADFRV010000143.1, on the reverse strand, counting down.
AGCCCGCAAGGGTGATTACCGTCAGCTCGATAAGTATATGGAGCTCGGTTACGTGCCTTCAGGAAACAAGGACTGGAGCATGTCGAAGACCATGGAATATGCTTTCGACGACTACTGTATAGCTCTCCTTGCACAGAAAATTGGCAAGGAGGATATCTACCGCGAGTTTATGCAGCGTGCTTCAAACTATGCCAACACGTTCAATCCCGCCACTGGATTTTTTCAGCCGCGCGACGCGCAGGGCGCGTTCAATCACGGCTTCGTGGCAGAGGAATACGACGAGGAGATATGCGAGAGCAACGCATGGCAGTATCTCTTCTCCGTTCAGCACGATCTTCCGGGGCTGATGAAGCTACTCGGCGGAAAAGAGCGGATGGAAGTAAAGCTCGACAGCATGTTCTCCTACATCAATCCCGATATTGAGCTTCCGATTTTCAGCACCGGCATGCTCGGCCAATATGCGCAAGGCAATGAACCCGGACACCATGTGCCGTATCTCTACAACATGACCGACAATCCCTGGAAAGGAGCCGACAAGCTGTATGAGATAATGACCACTCTCTATACGAATACTCCCGACGGCCTTTGCGGTAATGAAGACTGCGGCCAGATGTCGGCCTGGTACGTATTCTCCTCCATGGGATTTTATCCCGTGAATCCTGTCGATGGCCGTTATGAGCTTGGTACTCCGCTTTTCAGCGAATCCACTATCTTGCTTCCGGGTGGCCGTGAGTTCACCGTCAAGGCACACGGCCTGTCAGACAGCGCCAGATATATCAAGAGCGCCGTCCTTAACGGAAAGCCCCTCGAAGGCACTTCGTTTACCCACGACCAACTGATGCAGGGTGGTGTGCTTGAACTCGAAATGACTTCAGAACCATGATTCCCTGTCACAGTTATACCTCAAAAAGGGATGTTTCTTCTCTCTTCCTTCTTGCCATTTGAAATCTTTGACAATTCTTAAACCGACATAAACGCGTTATCATATATGAAAAAGATCTTTATCATTGTCACGGCAACCATGGCCACCGCTCTTGCTGCAGTGACGCTTGATTCCTGCCAGGAGGCCGAGGCCGCTGGCGATTATGCATCGTTTGTTGATCCGTTCATAGGAACTGGCGGACATGGGCATACTTTTCCCGGGGCTGTAGTTCCCAACGGTATGATCCAGCCGTCACCCGATACACGTATCGACGGCTGGGACGCATGCTCAGGATATTATTATGCCGATTCCCTTATCAACGGTTTTTCGCATACCCATCTCAACGGCACCGGTTGCGCCGATTACGGCGACATACTGTTTATGCCTACTGTGGGCGCCCATGTGATCGACAATCAGGTAGATACTCTTCAGAGCCTCCCATATGCCTCGAGCTTCATACATGCCAACGAGGTCGCCGAGCCGGGTTATTACAGCGTCATACTTAACCGCTATGACATAAAGGCCGAACTTACAGCCACAGACCGTGTGGCTCTCCACCGCTATACTTATCCCAGAAGCAAACGTCCGGGAATGATTATAGACATGGACTATTCCATACAGCGTCAGAACAATCTGAATATGGAACTCGAGGTGTTGAGCGATACCGAGATCCGCGGATGGAAAATGACCGAATACTGGGCGTTTGACCAGCAGATCTTTTTCTATGCCAAATTTTCCAAGCCGTTCACACACACTATAGTTACAGATACTATCATCAACACCAGAGGTCTTCCCCATGTACGTTGCAAGGCGCTCCTGAACTTTGCTCCCACGAAAGATGGCGACCAGGTGCTTGTAAAGGTCGGTGTGTCTGCCGTGGATTATGCAGGCGCGCAGAAAAATGTGGAGCAGGAGATGCCTGATTTCGCCTTTGACGAAACACGCCGTGCCGCCCGCGAGAAGTGGAACGCCTATCTGTCGAAAATCGATGTCCCATTCAGCTCCGACAGAGACGATCTCGTGAAATTCTATACAGCACTGTACCATACGGCCATATCGCCCAATCTGTTCACCGATGTTGACGGACGCTATCTGGGCATGGACCGCAAAGTGAAACAGGGCGATGTCAACCGCCCCGTATATACTATATTCTCGATCTGGGATACCTTCCGTGCACTTCACCCGCTGCTCACCATAATCGATCCCGAGAAAAACGACGATTATCTGCGCTCACTTCTGCTTAAGGCAAAGGAGGGCGGTGTACTTCCCATGTGGGAACTTGCCGGCAACTATACAGGTACCATGATCGGTTACCATGCGGCATCGCTTTTCGCCGACGCCGTGGCAAAGGGGCAGAACACTTTTGATGTGAACGAGGCCCTGCGCGCAGCTGTAAGGGCGGCGGAATATGATACCACCGGCATAGCATGCCCTCCCAAAGTGCTTCCGCATCTTATGCCGGCGGCCAAGTATTATAAAAATACAATCGGCTATGTACCTTCCGACAAGGATAATGAATCTGTGGCCAAAGCGCTTGAATACGCCTATGACGACTGGTGCATAAGCCAGCTTGCAGAAGCTGCCGGCGATACAGCCACTGCCGCCCGCTATGCCGGTTTCGCCCAGGGGTACAGGAAATATTTCGATCCCGAGACCCGCTTCATGCGCGGAGTCATGACCGACGGCACATGGCGTGTGCCTTTCTCGCCCAATGCCTCCAATCACCGCAACGACGATTATTGCGAGGGGACGGCATGGCAGTGGACATGGTTTGTGCCGCAGGATGTGCCAGGGCTTATCGAACTGATGGGTGGCAAGGAGAAATTCACTGAGAAACTCGACAGCCTTTTCAGCGCTTCCTCCGAACTTACCGGCGATCTTGTGTCGGCAGACATTACCGGTCTTATCGGCCAGTATGCCCACGGCAACGAACCCTCGCACCATATAACCCATCTCTACAACTATGCCGGCCAGCCATGGAAGACCCAGGAACTTGTGGACCGCATCTACACCGAGCAGTATCGCGTGGATCCTGACGGCCTTTCCGGCAATGAGGATTGCGGCCAGATGTCGGCATGGCTTGTGCTCAACGCCATGGGCTTCTATCAGGTAACCCCCGGATCTCCCGTATATTCCATCGGCCGTCCGCTTTTCGAGAATCTTACTGTCAACCTTACCAACGGCAAGCAGTTCGTGGTAAACGTAAAAGATTTCTCGAAGAAGAACAAATATATCAAATCGGCAAACATCAACGGCCGCGAGCTTAATGCCCCCTTCTTCACTCATGACGACATCAAGGATGGAGGCATCCTTACAATCGAGATGACCGACGAACCTACCGAGTGGGGCAAATAAGCCACCTTATATACGGAAACACATACTACACACACGGATACATAGTAATGAAAAAAACAATAAATCTGACAGTGGCCCTTGCTGCGGCTGTTTCAGCCGCAGCAGCCACCTCTCCGGCAGATCTTGCCAATCCGCTTGTGGGCTCAGAGTCTACCTTCGAGCTTTCCACAGGCAACACATACCCGGCAGTGGCACGTCCGTGGGGCATGAATTTCTGGACCCCGCAGACAGGCCCGATGGGCGACGGATGGACCTACCAGTACACAGCCAATAAGATACGCGG
>CADFRV010000142.1 GCA_902836725.1 Muribaculaceae bacterium | reverse complement strand
CTACAGCGCATAAAGGAGGTCTCCCCGCAGACTCCGGTGATAATGATCACCAAAAGCGAGGAGGAGAATATCATGAACCAGGCTGTTGGAAACAACATTGCCGACTACCTTATAAAGCCGGTAAACCCGAATCAGATATTGCTGTCCATCAAGAAAAATCTGCATAGCCGTAAAATTGTATCGCAGACTGCTGCCGCCGATTATCAGCAGGAATTCACCCGTCTGTCCTCACAGATCAACGAGGCACGCACCATAGAGGATTTTTACCTTCTCTATGAGAAACTTACCTCATGGGAGCTGCGTCTGGCGTCGGCAGACACCAATATGGACGAGCTTCTGAAGATGCAGAAATCCGATGCCGATTCTGCATTCTATAAGTTCATAAAGCGCAATTACGAGGACTGGGTGACTTCGTTGCCGTCCACGCTTACTCCTGGTAAAAAGGAGGGGGAACCGCAGGAGCGCCCGATGCTCAGTCCTGAGGTGTTCCGCAACACGGTATTTCCTCTGCTCGACGAGGGTGAGAAGGTGTTTTTCGTGCTGATAGATAATTTCCGACTTGACTTGTGGCTTACAGTGAAGCCGCTTCTGGCCGAGTATTTCACATTTGACGAAAAACTTTACACTACCATTCTGCCTACCGCCACGCAATATGCGCGCAACTCCATATTCTCCGGGCTTATGCCGGTGGATATAGCCCGAATGTTTCCGCATCTGTGGGTAGATGAAGACGAGGAGGAGGGCAAAAACCTTAACGAGAGCGAGCTTGTGCAGACGCTTTTCGACCGCTATCGCCGTCAATGCAAGTTCTCATACAACAAGATCAACGATTCCACCGGCGGTGAACGGTTGCTGAGGGAATTTTCAAACCTGTCGAAGAATCAGCTCAATGTGATAGTGCTGAATTTTATCGACATGCTGTCGCATGCGCGTACTGAAAGCCGCATGATCCGTGAACTCGCGCGCACCGACGCGGCTTACCGCTCGCTTGCCGAATCGTGGTTCCGCCACAGCCCTGCGCTGGAACTATTCCGGCGTATGGCCGAAAGCGGCGTCAAGGTGATAGTGACAACCGACCACGGTACAATAAGGGTCGACAATCCGGTAAAAGTGGTGGGCGACAAGAACACCAATACCAATCTCCGCTATAAGGTGGGAAAGAATCTCGGTTACAATTCAAAGCAGGTGTTCGAGATCAAGCGTCCGCTGCAGTTCGGGCTGCCGGCACCGAATGTCTCGTCGGCATATATATTTGCCGGAAACAATGATTTCTTCGCTTATCCGAACAATTATAATTATTACGTGCAGTATTATACCGACACGTTCCAGCATGGAGGCATATCCCTCGAGGAGATGCTTGTGCCGATAGTGACACTGACCCCCAAGTGACCCCCAAGATATAGACTGTCAAAACTAACGATAAAACAATGAAACATATAATAGAAATTCCATCACTCGAGGCATTGCCTGAGGCTGCCGGAAAATTCGTAGAACTGATGGGCGACGAGACTGTGTATGCCTTCCATGGAGAAATGGGAGCGGGAAAGACCACTTTCATAAGACAGCTCTGCCGGGCTCTCGGTGTGGAGGCGGATCTCGCCAACTCACCCTCGTTCTCGATAATAAACGAATACCGCTCTGACACTACTGCCGAGCTTATGTATCATTTCGATCTGTACCGTCTTGACAGTGTGGAGGAAGCGCTTGAGATCGGAGTGGAGGACTACTTTGACTCCGGCGCCCTCTGTCTTCTTGAATGGCCTGAGCGCATCGAACCGCTTCTGCCTGATGACACGGTGGTGGTAGAGATAAAAGTGAACGCCGACGATTCGCGCACTCTCACTGTAAACATTCCCGAATGAGTATGGTCAGACATCTGCCTACTGTCCCGTCTACCAATACATGGCTCAAGGAGCATGCCGCGGAGTTCGGACACGGGGATATTGTGGTGACTGACGACCAGACTGCAGGGCGCGGACAGCGTGGAAACTTCTGGGAGGCCGAGCCGGGAAAGAATCTTACATTTTCGATGAAACTCGTGCCGGCGGGGATAGCGCCTGCGCGCCAGTTTGTCATAAGCGAGTGTGTGGCTCTCGGAGTGGCCGAGGTGGTGCGTGACCATCTCGCCAATTATGTGCCACCCGAGGAGGTGAAGGTGAAATGGCCCAACGATATCTATGTCGGTGAAAACAAGATTGCGGGTATCCTGATAGAGCACACCCTTAATACCGGAACCATAGTGCATACCGTCGCGGGAATTGGCCTGAATGTGAACCAGACCATATTCACTTCGTCGGCTCCCAATCCAGTATCGATGGCGCAGCTTTCCGGCAATACATCTTTCCCCCTTGAGGATATCATGGAGGAGATTGCCGATGCCGTTATGAGACGTCTGGATGATGCCTCCAGAAGCGACCGCGGGGTCGATCATCTCCATGAAGAGTTCCATTCCATGCTCTGGCGCAACGACGGCAATGCATACAGGTTTCTCCTCGCGTCAGACACATCGCGTTTTGTAGCGGTGATAGACGGGGTGGATCCCGACGGGATGTTGCGCCTGCGTCTTCCCGACGGGGAGCTGCACCGTTTCGCTTTCAAGGAAGTTGTATTTATTTAATTCTTACCTTATACACTTATGAAATTCAAGTTGTTGATCATCGCCCTCGGCATGGCTGCCGCATCCTGGGCGCAGAACGCCACTTTCAATGTGGCGACTTACAATCTGAGGCAGCTTAACGGGGGCGACACCGAGGCCGGAAACGGATGGGAACGCCGCGAGCCTGTGGTGGCCAAGCTGATCCAATTCCACGATTTCGATATTTTCGGCACACGGGATTTAAAAGTCAGCTCGAGCAGCTGAAAAAAGATCTTCCCGGTTACGAATATATAGGTGTGGCGCGCGACGACGGAAAAGAAGCGGGGGAGCACTCGGCTATTTTCTATCGCACTGACTTGTTTGATGTTGTAGATCACGGCGATTTCTGGCTTTCTGAAACGCCTGACCGCCCAGGGCTTGGCTGGGATGCCGCCTGTGTGCGCATCTGCACATGGGGACGTTTCCGCCATAAACCTTCCGGCAAGGAATTCCTGTTCTTCAACCTGCATATGGATCATGTCGGCACTGTGGCCCGCACGGAGAGCGCCAAGCTGATAAAGAAAAAGATCGATGATCTGGGTCCGGAACTTCCGGTGTTCCTGACCGGCGACTTCAACGTTGACCAGACAAGCGGATCATACAAGACAATCACGGATGGCGGTGTGCTTACAGATGCATTCGAGCGTGCGAAACTGGTATATGCCACAAACGGCACATTCAACAATTATCTGACAAACGGATATACCACACAGCGCATCGACCATGTGTTTACCTCCCCTACTGTAGAGGTGCTGAAATACGGTGTGCTTACCGATACTTACCGCACTCCCACACCTGCATCCGAGGCTGCCGATACCAACGGCACCGCTCCCGACGAGGTGGGCATAGTGATCTACAAGGCGCGCACGCCGTCGGATCATTTTCCGGTGCGCACCACTGTAGTACTTCCCTGATCTGCAGGAGCCGCTGCCCGACGGGTTATCTGCGCTGCATATAATGCCGGCGCGTCTCGGGATCGAGTTTCTCGATGGCATAACGCAGCATGGTGCGCGGCATATGGTGCGCGTGTCTGTCAAGGAAAGCTGTAAGTCGTTCGGGATCACGTTTGCCGGCCTCGCGCAGCATCCATCCGGAAGCCTTGTGAATCAGCGGCTCACGGTCATTCAAAAGTATTTCCGCCAGTTCGGCTGTCAACGCCGTCTGGCGGTTTTTTATGTATGTGTATGTGGCTACAATCCCTATGCGCCTGCGCCAAAGGTCGCTGTCGTGCACAAGCTCGCGCAGCAGATTGTCGTTGCCGGTCTCAAGACAGTGCTGTCCTATGATCTGGGGAGCAGAGAGATCCACCAGATCCCAGTTGTTTATGCGCGCGGTGTTCGCGAGATAGTACTGTGCTATCTGTGCTCTTCTGTCGGTATCCTTGCATTTTTCAAACCGCGCTACTAAGGCGAGCAGTGCCCCCAGGCGGAATTCATGCACCTCATGGGCAAGCATCTGCGTGAATACGTCGGTTGGGGCTGCGTGGTACGCACGCGAGATCCGTCGGTTGAGCGGCACCGTGATCCCGGCAAACCTGTCACCTTCACCATATTCCCCCTTTCCGGTTTTGAAAAACGAGGAAAGTATGTTGATTTTTTCAGGTTTTGCCGCTTCAAGCAGTTCGGCCTGCCATTTGCGGACTGTTTCGTGTGGATTATCCATATGCGGCGGTCTGTTTATTTGCGGAATAAGGTTCCTGCCTTTACGAGTTTCCGGTATCTGTTGTATTGCACGAACAATATGGCGGTTATCAGTGCGGTTGCCGCCGGATACCATATCGGGGTGCCTCCTCCCGTTATGCAGTCGGTAGCGAACCTGATTGTGGCGGCAAGTTCCATCACGCCCAGGCAGAGAGATATGTTGCGTTTTATGCGGTTGCTGATCATTGTATCCATAAATTATTTCTTGCGCGTGCTTTCAATGACCGCCTGGTTGATCTGGCGCACTTTGTCGAGATCCATTTTCTCGACTTTGCGGTCGTAGGTGACGAGGCCGTTTATCTCATGTTCCACGTCGGTGGTCTGTGTATATATGCCTGTGCTCAGCCCGAAATATCTTACCATCTGCTCAAGCTCGTTGAGCATCATCACGTAGGTGTCTGTCAGTTGGTCCTTGTTGATCATCATTTCGTAGGCGTCGTTGCGCACGGGCCACATGTGGCCGCGCACGAACAGCCCTTTGCCGCCGAATTCACCCAGTGATGCGGCGCGTTTGTCGTCCGGCCGGGGCACGGCGTTGGGTTCTATGCGGCCGTAGTGGTGCAGGTCCACGAAGTCGCCGTTGCCGGGGTCTCCGTATGCCTTGCGGTAGCCCGGGGCGTAATTATATCCCGAAAGGCCGTTAACCAGGCGTGTAGGATCGTAGTTCTTTACCCAGTCGGTGATTTCCGTCGCGTCAAAGGCACCCCAGTTTTCATTGAAAGGCACCCACATCACTATTGAGGGTGAGTTTTTGTGCTGGTCGATCATCACTTTCAGCTCGTCGCGGAACTGTTGGCGGACGGCGGTGGAGTCCTGTCCGTCCGGCTCCCACAGGTTCGGCATATCCTGCCATACCATCAGGCCGAGACGGTCGCAATGGTAGTACCACCGCTGCGGCTCCACCTTGATGTGTTTGCGTATCACATTGAAGCCGGCGCGTTTGGCAAGTTCTATGTCGTAGAGCAACGCCTCGTCGGTGGGAGCGGTAAAAGCTCCGTCGGGCCAGTATCCCTGATCGAGAAGCCCTATGTTGAAAACGAATTCTCCGTTGAGCAGCGGTCTTGTCGTACCGTCCACTTTACCCAGTTCCAGAGACCGCATCCCGAAGTATGATGATACCTCATCCACGATATTCCCCTTTTTGTCTTTGAGTTGCAGCGTGAGGTTGTAGAGGAACGGGTTGTCGGGGCTCCACAGACGCGGATTTGCCACGGGCAGATACAGCGGTGCATCCGACGCGCCATCTTTTTTCGCTATCTCCCGGGTGCCGTCGTCGGCGATCGCCGTGATTTTCAGTTGCGGATTGCCGCTGCTGGCAACAATTTCGAGGCGGTTGTTTTTCAGGTCGGGCACCAGTCTGATATCCGATATATGCTCTTTCCCTACCGGTTCGAGCCATACGGTCTGCCATATTCCAGAGGTGAACACATAGTCGCCGTGAGGGCCGTTCTTTCCGCACGGTGCCTTCCCGTCGTTGGGATCATATGCCCCTACCACAAGGGTGTTTTCCCCCGGTTTGAGATAGTCGGTGATGTCGATGCTGAATGCATCGTAGCCGCCGGTGTGGCTTCCCGCCTTTTTGCCGTTTACAAAAACAGAGGCGAGACGGTCTACGGCACCGAAATTGAGAAGCACTTTCTTCCCTTTCCAGTCAGCGGGGATGGTGAATGTGCGTTTATACCACATGCGGTTTTCCCCCTTTTCTGACTATTCCCGACAATTCCGATTCAGGAGGGTAGGGAACACGTATCTTTTCGGTTTTCGAGGTGAAAACGGGAGCCGCTGTGGCCGACACCGGATCAGGTGTGTTTTCGCCACCCATGTATTCCCACATGCCGTTGAGGTTCATCCACTGGTTGCGTGCCATCTGCGGGCGCGGATATTCCGGGAGTGGTGTCTCGCTTTCGAGAGCCGCCTGGGTCCAGGGAGTGGGAAGTGTAAAGTCTTTTATGTCAATGGCCTCGGCGTGGAAAATATTGCCTAATGCGAGTGCGCAGCCTATAGCCAGAAAATTGATGGTCGTTCTTTTCATGGAAATGGATAATGCGTGCTAAGTAACTGGTCAAATAATCTAACCGGTGTAAATAAAATTATTTTGAACTGTTACTTATACTTGGTTTCAGTTACTCTCGGATATGCGGCGGATCGGTTCCGCC
>CADFRV010000141.1 GCA_902836725.1 Muribaculaceae bacterium | reverse complement strand
AACTATATCTATATCTGAACCGATATGAAAAGAGCAATCTTATTCGCGCCGGTGCTCGTAGCGGCAGCCATGGCATCGTGCGGAAACAAACAGGCAAACAACGCCGAAGCAGCAGAAGCCGCAGACACAGTAGCAGCAGCTCCCTACACTGTGCTTGAAAACGAGCAGGTAGACCTCGCCTCCTTCCCCCAGGATGCAGAAGGCTACTACGTGATCTTCAACGGCAAGGACTTCACAGGATGGCGCGGCTACGGTAAAGACACCGTTCCCGGACGCTGGACCGTGGAGGACGGTGCCATCAAGTTCAACGGCGCAGGTGGCGGCGAGGCCCAGACCGGCGACGGCGGCGACCTTATCTTCGCCAAGAAACTCGGCAACTTCGAGCTTGAAGTGGAATGGAAAGTTTCCAAAGGTGGCAACTCCGGTATCTTCTATCTCGGCCAGGAGGTTGTTTCCAACAAGGAAGACGGCTCACAGCAGCTTGAACCCATCTACATCTCCGCACCCGAATACCAGGTGCTCGACAACGCCAACCACCCCGACGCAAAACTCGGTGTTGACGGCAACCGCATGTCGGCATCCCTCTACGACATGATCCCCGCCAAACCCCAGAACCAGAAACCTTTCGGCGAATGGAACAAGGCAAAGATCCTCGTTTACAAAGGCACTGTAGTACACTCACAGAACGGCGAGAACGTTGTTGAATACCACCTCTGGACTCCCCAGTGGACCGAAATGCTCCAGAACAGCAAGTTCAGCGAAACCAACTGGCCCCTCGCTTTCGAACTTCTCAACAACTGCGGCGGCGAGAACCACGAAGGATATATCGGATTCCAGGACCACGGCGACAACGTATGGTTCCGCAACATCCGTGTAAAACCTCTCGACTAATCAACCGTTTGACATGACTTTAAAATCATTTGTCCCTCTTTTTGCAGCAATGGCACTGGCTTTCAATGCCATTGCTGCAAATTCCCCTAAAAAGGAGGTGGGCATTCAGCTTTATTCAGTGCGTCAGCTCCTCGAACCCGGCAAACAGTATGACGGGAATGTGGGCGGCCTGATGCAGACGCTCGGCAAAATGGGTTATACCCAGTTTGAGGCAGCGAACTACAACGACGGAAAATTCTACGGGCTCACCCCCGCTGAATTCAGCAAAGCCGCGAAAAAAGCCGGCTGCAAGGTAACCTCCTCCCACACAGGCCGTCCGCTCAACGATGACGAGCTTCGTTCAGGCGACTTTTCAGGCTACCTCGCCTATTGGAACCGCGTGCTCGACGACCACAAGGCTGCCGGCATAGACTACGTGGTGCTCCCCTGGATGAATGTGCCCTCCACAGTTGCCGATCTCCAGAAACAGTGCGACGCCCTCAATCAGGTAGGACGCATGGCAAAGGAGAAAGGTATCCGTTTCGGTTACCACAACCATTCACACGAATTCCAGAAAGTGGAAGACCAGACAATGCTCGACTACATGATCGAGCATACCGACCCTGAGAACGTGCTCTTCGAGCTTGACGTTTACTGGGCCATGATGGGCCATGCAAGCCCCGTGGATTACTTCAAGAAATATCCCGGCCGTTTCCCGCTGCTCCACATCAAGGACCGCAGGGAGATCGGACAGAGCGGCATGGTAGGCTTTGACGCTATCTTCAACAACGCCTCCACCGCCGGCCTCGAGAAATACTACGTTGAAATCGAGGAATACACCGACGGCATCGAGAAAGGCGCCAAAGAGAGTGTTGACTACCTGCTGGCAGCTCCCTTCGTGAAGTCCTCCTACAGCAAACGCTAACTACGATCCGGAAATCTCCGGAACCACCTCTTCATTGATTGCCCGGCTGTTGCCGGGCAATCAATATCTAAAGAAAATTCACTGCCATGCCACAACAGGAAGATACCCAAATGTCATTCTGGCAGCACCTTGAAGCTCTGCGATGGGTGCTGATGCGTATCGTTATCGTCTATTTCATCCTGGTAGGCATATGCTTCGCGGCTATGCCCCACATTTTCAACAGCGTGATACTGGGGCCGACATCGTCGGACTTCATTCTGTACCGCTGGCTTTCCGGCCTTGGAGGCGACGGGACATTCTTCCCCGATTTCAGCGGTGAGTTCAAGGTTGATATCATCAACGTGAAACTCGCATCGCAGTTCATCACACATATCACCACCTCCTTCTGCCTGGCCTTCCTGCTCATCTTCCCGTATCTGGTAAGCGAGGTATGGATGTTCGTGCGGCCCGCCCTCTACGACGGTGAAAAACGCAGTGTGCTCGCCCTGCTGTTCTTCGGCGTACCCATGTTCTACCTCGGCTGCGCCACAGGCTATTTCATCGTCTTCCCCTTCACCTTCCGCTTTCTGGCACAGTACCAGCTCTCGGCAGACATCAGCAACATGATCTCGCTCAACTCATACATCGACAATTTCACGATGCTGATCTTCGTGATGGGTATTGTATTCGAACTGCCGTTCGTCACCTGGATACTGTCGCGCATGGGACTTGTCACCGCCGCATTCCTCCGCCAGTACAGGCGCCACGCCGTAGTGGTGCTTCTTGTGCTCGCGGCCATCATCACCCCCACCGGCGATCCGTTCACACTAATGGTGGTGTTCGTGCCCCTGTTCCTGCTCTACGAGCTGAGCATACTGCTCGCCCGCCGCAAGACAGACGAAGAGGAGGAAGAGGAGGAAACCTCCCTCACCCAATCGGCATAAACCGAGACACACAGATCCCTGCAAACAAAAGCATAAAAAGGAGGAGAAAGGATTGTTCCTTACTCCTCCTTCACGTTTCAACTATTTATTTATGAGAGCCTCAGTATCCAGTATCACTACTCGATAAAAAGGACGAGGGATGTTAAAAATTTGATGTCATTATCTCTACATTCAATCAATCGTCGCAATATCTACATTTTGTCTTTACCTAATAGTGTATCATGAAAAAGGGAACGGCCCAAGGCCGCTTTCTTTGTTCTTTATTACTATAACAACCCATCTGCAACGACGTTGAAGCGTAGAGAGCTAAAAGTGCTTAAATTTTGTTTAATCAGAGAGTTTTACGGTGCCGTCAGGAGCCAGTGACACAAGTCCCCTGTCAGCCAGGGCACGCACTGCCGGCACCACAACCTCCACCCTCACACCGAGAAATGCCCCCAATGCTCCCGCCATGAGCCCTGCGGGATGCTGCCGCAAAGCGGAGAGTACCGCCCTCTCTGCATATTCCGGAGAAACCGCGCTACCTTTACGCTCCCCGCGGCATACATCGCATTTACCGCAGGAGCACACGCTCTCTTCGCCGAAATATTCGAGAAGCGTGCTGTTACGGCATGCGCTGCCGTCGAAAAGAAACCTTCCCATAGCCTCTATGCGCTGTTTCATCTGCTCACGCCTCCATTCATACACCTCCCGCGGGAACACCAGATCACCCTCCGGCTGCCGCGAGGTGAGAAACATCACATAGGGTGTCGACGATCGGGGCACATAGTGTATCACACCCAGACGCCCGAGCAGCAGCAGATTCTCGTAAACAGTGCGTTGCGTCAGTTCCAGGGAAAACGCTATAGTGCTCTCCTCAATATGCTCGTAATCGGCGAATATGCCTGTATAATTGCGCAGGATGAACTGGAACACCCTCTCGCACTCAGGATTAAGATGAAGGTCATACAGCTCGTCGCGGCGCATTATCACCATCAGCCGGGAGCGTGCCGACACCTCGTCGACATATTCTATGTATCCCGACTGGCTCAGGAGTTTCAGCGCACTCGCCGCCGAAGCAGGCTGCAGCGCCCACCTCCCGCAGAATTTTGCCAGATCAAGCTCGCAAAGCCTCTGGTACCCCTCCCCCATCGCCACATTCAGATACACGCAGAGCTTTTGGTACACGTCGCGCAGATATTCTTTCGGCGGAAACGATGTGGAAAGGCGCCGCGACAGCACCCCCTTGTCCACCGGAGGATTCACAAGCGACACGGCATATGACTCCAGACCGTCGCGCCCCGCGCGCCCGGCTTCCTGGTAATACTCCTCAAGTGACGAGGGGGGATCCACATGCACCACGATCCTTACGTCGGGCTTGTCAATCCCCATTCCGAATGCCGTCGTGGCCACCATGATCCGCGTCTCGCCGCTTTTCCAACTGTTCTGGCGCGCGTTTTTCTCCTCCGGCGAAAGCCCTGCATGATAATAGCCGGCACTGATACCCGAGTTTGAAAGCAGTTCGGCCATAAGCGCCGCCCGCTTGCGGGAACGCACATACACTATGCCACACCCCTCCACACGGCTCAACACATGCACAAGGGTGGCATCCTTGTTGTCGCAGGCACGCACGATATAGGAAAGATTGGTCCTGTTGAAAGTGAGCCGGAAAGTCTGCGAACCTGCGCGGAACCCCAGACGCGCACGTATGTCATCCGCCACCCGTGGTGTGGCGGATGCGGTCAGTGCAAGCACCGGAACATCCGGGAAACAGTCCCTCAGATCCGAAATGCGGAGATAAGACGGACGGAAATCATACCCCCACTGCGAGATACAGTGGGCTTCGTCGACCACGATAAGGCTCACCGGTAATTCCTTCATCCACGTTGCGAACCCCTTGCTCTGGAGCTTTTCGGGGGAAAGGTAAAGGATGCGCGCATACCCCAGACGGCACTTGTCAAGAATCAGCTTGCTTTCGCGTCTCGTAAGGGCGGCATGCAGGAAATAGGCGTCGATGCCGTGGCCGCGCAGATTGTCAACCTGATCCTTCATCAGCGAGATGAGGGGAGTCACAACGATCGTAAGGCCGTCGAGCATAAGCGCCGGCACCTGGAACGTGATCGACTTGCCCCCTCCCGTGGCCATAAGGCCGAGAGTATCCTTTCCCGCGAGCACCGAGCCGATTATCTCGGCCTGCATGGGACGGAAAGCCTCATATCCCCAGTGTTTCCGGAGTATGTCGACAGGAGAGACCATCTTCGCCGATCAGTTAATGCGGATCTCCTTTACCTGGAGCTGTATGGAATTCTGCGAAGGCTGATGCTTGTTGTCCTCTATGGTGTAGCAGATATCGAAGCGGCATCCTTCGTGTATGCGGCTGAAAAGCTCCGCCTTGTTGAAGGCGATGCCGTTGAATACCTTTCCGGAAGTATCGTCCACCAGTTCGAGTTTTATGTGCTCGAGCTGACGGCCCACGAGCTTCGATGTGCCGAAATCCATCACCCCTCTGGTGCAGAACACAGGTTTCTGGTTGCCGGGACCGAACGGATTGAAGCGTCGGAGCGTAGAGATAAACTCGGGGGTGATCTCCGAGAAGGTAAGATATGCGTCGATGTCAAACTGGGGATGCAGCTGCGACGGGAGGATATTGGCCGCCACATACTCCTCGAAACGCCGCGTGAACTCGGGTATATGCTCCTCTTTGAGCGAAAGGCCCACGGCATAAGTGTGTCCGCCGAAATTCTCAAGCAGATCGCGGGTGGAGTCCACTGCCTTATATATGTCAAAACCCTGTACCGAGCGCGACGAGCCGGTGGCAAGTCCGTTGGCAAGGGTCAACACTACCGATGGTTTGTAATACAGCTCCGTAAGGCGCGAAGCCACGATGCCGATGATTCCCTTGTGCCAGTCCTTGTTGAAAATCACTATCGACTTCTTGTCGGCCTCCGACGCCTGACGGTTCGACAATATGGCGTTGGCCTCTTCCGTAATGCGCTTGTCAAGCTCCTTCCGGTCGCGGTTGTACTGGTCGATGTTCTTCGCCCTCTCGTATGCGTCTCCGATCACTTTCGACACGAGCAGTTCCACAGCCTCGCGCCCGCTCTGCATGCGTCCCGAGGCGTTTATGCGGGGTCCGATCTTGAACACCACATCAGAGATGGTGATCTCGCGGTTGGTAAGGTTGCAGATGCGTATTATGGCTCTCAGCCCCATGTTGGGATTGGTATTGAGGCGTTTCAGCCCGTAATATGCCATAATGCGGTTTTCGTCGACCATCGGCACTATGTCGGCCGCGATCGATACCGCCACCAGGTCAAGCATCCCCTCGAGGTCGGTCTGCGGTATGCCGTTGCTCATGGCAAAGGCCTGCATCAGCTTGTAGCCTACACCGCACCCCGACAGATGTGGACACGGGTATGTGGAGCCTTCGATCTTCGGATTGAGGATCGCCACCGCCTGCGGCAGCTCCGCATCCGGCACATGGTGGTCGCAGATTATAAAGTCAATGCCATGCTCACGCGCATGGGCGATCTCTTCGTTGGCTTTTATGCCGCAGTCAAGAATGATAACGAGTTTTACACCCTGATCGGCGAAATCGTCAATGATATCGCTTGAGATCCCGTATCCCTCCTCATAGCGTGTCGGGATAAAGAAATCTATGTTCGAGTAGAAGTTCGATAGATACTTGTACACCAGGGCCACAGCCGTGGTGCCGTCCACGTCATAGTCTCCGTATACCATTATCTTCTCTTTTGCCCCCATGGCTCGGTTAAGGCGGTTGACAGCCTTGTCCATGTCGGGCATAAGAAATGGGTCGTGGAGATTTTTGAGGCGGGGACTAAAGAATTTCTCCGCTTCCTCCACAGACGTGATGCCGCGCTGCACCAGCAACTGGCTCACAGGCGGACACGACGCGTACCGTTTGGCGAGCGCCGTCTCTATCTTCTGCTCTTCTTGTGTCAGGGGTAAATAATTCCATTTACCTGTCATTTATGTTGTTTTTTTATTGGCTTGGCCGGGGTCTCCCGTGCAGCAGCGGCACCGCGCCGGTGGGGAGACATGGGGAGGG
>CADFRV010000140.1 GCA_902836725.1 Muribaculaceae bacterium | reverse complement strand
CAAATGCGCCTTACACATATACCGGTTTCAACGATCAGAAGGTGGGTATGAAGATCGCGCAGGCTTTTCAGATGACACCTGGTATAGTCAATAAATTCGCAGGCAATGATGTCAGCGGTATTTTTTTCTATACGGGAATGAACGAGAAGGAATCGGCGCAGAAGGCAGTGAATACAATTAAGAAAGCGACACTTTTCCTCGCGTATGATCTGCAGGATTTCGAGCCGTTCTATACACAGAGTGTTGATCTCCCTGCCGATGGTCTTACGCTTGTGAATTTTAAACTTGACACCCCGTTCGGAATCGAAGCGGGCAAGCCGTTTTATATAGGCTATTATTATCCGTTGACTTCGCCGGATGATCTGACGCTGATAATTGATGCCGAGTATCACGGCGACGATGTATCCGGCTGCTGGCTTGGCCTGCAGGCTCCGAAGACTTCGGCTGACGATAATCCCGAATGGCAGTTCGATAATTTCTCGGACCAGATAGGCTTCCTTTGTCTCGGCGCTACGATTTCCGGTGACAATCTTCCCCAGAACGAACTTTCTGTACCGGCAGTGCAGATGCAGCCTACCGTATATCAGAACGATGAGTTCTCACTGCTGTTTATGATCGAGAACAATGCCTCCAATGATGTGAAGTCGTTTGAGGTTGAGGTGAAAGTTGGCGACAAAGACGCGGAGTCCATGGTGTTCAATGTCCCCAACCCCCTGGGATACAGTAAGAGCGCTGTCGGCAGTATTGACGGACTGAGCTACGATGTTGCCGCTCTGGAAGATGTGCCTGTTACCCTTACTGTCACGAAAGTGAACGGTGAGCCTAACAATTCCGTTATGGCGTCGGGCACTACCGGAATCCAGGTGATACCCACCGGTCTCGGTTATGTGCGAAATGTGCTGGTAGAGGAATTTACGGGCACATGGTGCGGATATTGCCCGCAGGGTATAGTGACTATGGAGAAACTGCGTGAGACCTATACCGACGGCTCTGTCATACTTGTGGCTGTCCACAATCGCGACGAGATGTCTTCCACCACCTTCTCGAGTGTCGACCAGACATATTCGACCGGATATCCTTCCGCTATCATGAACCGCCAGATGTATATCAAGGCAATTTTTCCGGTTGCCGACTGCATTGAGGAGATCGAGGAGTATCAGTCGTATCCCGCGCCGGCGAAGGTGACAGCCACTGCCCATTTCAATGCTGCCAAGAACGGCATCATTTTCGATACAAAGACAGCGTTCTCATTCGGCAATGACAAGGCTTCCGAAGACTATGTGCTGTCATTCGCCGTTACCGAGGATAAGGTAGGCCCTTATGAACAGAATAATAACTTCTCAGGGAGCACCACAGTTCCCGGCTGGGGTAACAAACCGAATAAGGTAGAGACCATCTATAACGATGTGGCACGCCAATACAACAGCGGTATCGCAGGTTCTGTTCCGGAAAGTGTTGAAGTAGGAAAGGAGTATGATTTCACCTATGAGATGAAGTTCCTTGCGGCAAGCAAGATTTCCAACAAGGATAATCTCAATGCCATTGTATATCTGATCAACCGCAAGAGCAATGTGGTGGAAAATGCGTATATGATCAATTCCGGCGCTCTTGGAGGAATTGACGACATTTTCGAGGATTCCGCTGTTGATGCAGATGCTCAGGTAGAATACTTCAATCTCCAGGGTATCCGCGTGACAGATCCGCAGAATGGCGTCTACATCCGTCGTCAGGGAAGTGACGTCCAGAAAGTAACAGTCAGATAACTAGTGGTTTGAACAACTCCTTGCGGAGGCAGAACACATGCTCTATCCATGACGCTGTGCCTGAATATGGTGCAGCGTCATTTTTTGTGTACAATAGTATCGCGGCGTATGCGATAACATTTTTTAACCATTATAAAATGATCGCGATGTGAGATAGCTAAGATAAAATTAACTATTTTTGTAAATTGTTGGAGAGGCATTTCTTCAATGTGCAAATACTGTTTGCCTGAATGTATCTGAACTGTATTATTGTCTAATATCATAAGTAATTATCAATGAACATAACTGATTCAAAGAAGTTGCTGATGTCGGCCACGGCTGTATTGCCAGTGTTTGCTGCCGCCCAGCAACAGGAAGCCAAACGCCCGAATATCATGCTCATCGTGGTTGATGACATGGGATATTCTGATCTTGGATGTTTCGGAGGCGAAGTAGAGTCGCCCAATCTTGACGGACTTGCTGAAAACGGCATCCGCTTCACACAGTTTTTCAATTCGGGGCGCAGCTGCCCCTCGCGCGCGTCCTTGCTTACCGGTCTGTATGCACAGCAGGTTGGCATTACGGGAATGGGACTTAGCCTCAACAAGGAGTGCGTGACGATTCCGGAGGTATTGCGCGAGGCGGGATACCATACCGCGATGAGCGGCAAATGGCATCTGTCGCTTACGCAGGGTATAGGCAACAAGGCCGACCAGATGGCGTGGCTGTCGCACCAGAACACATTTGACAACCGTCCGTTCGCGCCGATAGACACATATCCATGCAACCGTGGTTTCGAGGAGCACTGGGGCACGATATGGGGAGTGGTCGACCACTTCGATCCCTTCTCGCTCGTACATAACGAGGAGGCTATCTATACCGACGCCATTCCGGAAGATTTCTACTCTACCGATTTCATTACCGGGAAAGCGGTGGATATGATCGACGATCTTTCTAAAAAAGAGGAGCCCTTCTTCATGTATGTGTCATACAACGCTCCGCACTGGCCTCTTCATGCGAAACCTGAAGATATCGCCAAATACAAAGGCAAGTATGATGAAGGCTGGGACGTTATGCGCGAGAAGCGCTATGACCGCATGGTAGAGCTGGGACTGATAGATCCGGCGCAGACGCCGCGTGCCAAGAACGAATCGGGCCGTCTGTGGGAGAATGAGGCTGACAAGAAATTCCAGGCCGCCAATATGGAGGTGCATGCCGCCATGATCGATTGTGTCGACCAGGGAGTGGGCCAGATAATAGCGAAGCTGAAAGCCACCGGGGAATATGACAATACAATAATCATTTTCACATCTGACAACGGTGCATCCTCGGAAAACTACAATATAGGCGATTTCGACCGTCATGACCGCATACGCGACGGACGCATGGTTACCCACAACGCGCCGGTGCCGGGAGATGAACTTACATACAACTATCTCGGCACAGGATGGGGAGGTGCGGTAAACACACCGTTCCGCTATTGGAAGAGGGAGTCGTTCCACGGAGGTATCGCTGCCCCGACTATCGTAAGCTGGCCTGAGGGGCTCAAGGCGAAGAGCGGCAGCATTGTCAATGATCCATGCCATTTCATCGATCTGATGCCGACATGCATAGAGCTCGCCGGCGCCGAATATCCCGAGACATACAAAGGGCACACCATACAGCCTCTGGCTGCCGAGGGACGCAGCCTGATGCCTATTATCGACGGTAATCACTGGGACAGCGACCGTACTATTTTCTGGGAGCATGAGACCGGACGTGCGGTGCGTGTCGGCGACTGGAAACTGACATCGCTCTGCGGCGGTGGTTGGCAGCTGTTCAATCTTGCCAATGACTATTCGGAGACCAATAATGTATCGGCCGAAAATCCCGACAAAGTGAAGGAACTCAAGCAGCTCTGGAATACCTGGGCGAAAAGTGTGGGACTGAAAGTGGCGGATGATATCCCCGACACAGACAAGGAGCTGGTGTTTTACTACCCTTTTGACGAGACCCTTGAGGATGCGTCTGAAAACAAGTATCCCCTCACTCCCCACGGATACAGCTTCAAGGAAGGTAAATTCGGAAAAGCTCTCGCGCTTGACGGGAATGCACAGTATGTGGATCTGAATGTAAACGGTCTGGTAGATTCCAAAAACACCCAGTATACGGTGTGTGCGTGGGTATACGATGAAGAGACGGCAGTTCCCGCAGGTGGCACACCGCAGGATGGCGTGTATTTCCGTGACCAGGTTATTATGGCGCAGAAAGACAATGCAGGAACCGGCCGTATCACACTGTTTACACGTCTGGAGCAACCGGTGGGCGGTGGCGACCTGAATTACTATTATGTAAATTTCCTCGGAAACAAGCATAACCGGTCTACTGCCGGTGCGTTCAAGCGTGGTGAATGGCAGCATGTGGCGGTGGTCTGCAACCCGGCTGACCAGACGGTTACTTTTTATGTGAACGGTGAGCGCGACAGCACCGTACCGGCGAATGTGTTCGAGGCATGTACGGGTGGTTTCCGTATCGGTGGCCACAAAGCCAACAAGGATTACTGGCACGGAATGATCGATGAGCTTTATTTCTTCAAAGGCATACTTACCCCGGAGGAAATCTGCAAAGTCCGTGACAACCAATATATCACTTCGGGAATTTCCCAGATAGAAAAGAACAAGGACGGTGTTCTGGTCTATGATGCTTCTACACGTACAGTCAGGACTTCTGATGGCAACAAGGCTAAAAGCATCAAGGTTTACGGTATTTCCGGCCAGGAAGTGAAATCGGCGAGTAATATAAATTCTATGCTTATGACTGATCTGGAAAAGGGGCTGTATATCATCAAGTCCACTGATTGGAATGGAGCGGAATATTCGGCGAAAGTGACATTGAACTGATTTAAGATTCATGTCAAAACCAAAAGGCGCTGTGTCAAAACTTCGACATAGCGCCTTTTGGTTTCGTATATTGGCGGATGAAAATTTCTGTTGGAATATGGTGGTTTTGTCCGCGGGATCCATACGGGGTGATCAGTCACCCATCGTGCGCAGGAGCTCGTCGTTGTCGCTGGTGCGTTCCATGCGGTCTTTGATGAATTCCATGGCTTCGATAGAGTTGCGGTCGGAGAGGAAACGGCGCAGGATCCACATGCGGTTGAGTGTCTCCGGACGCAGGAGCAGGTCATCACGGCGGGGAGAGGAAGCCATGATGTCGACTGCCGGGAATATGCGTTTGTTGGAGAGTTTGCGGTCAAGCTGAAGCTCCATGTTGCCGGTGCCCTTGAATTCCTCGAAAATCACCTCGTCCATTTTTGACGATGTTTCTGTGAGCGCTGTAGCAATGATGGTGAGCGATCCGCCACCTTCGATGTTGCGGGCAGCTCCGAAGAAACGTTTCGGCTTCTGAAGCGCATTGGCATCGACACCGCCTGACAGAATTTTCCCGGAGGCCGGCTGTGCTGTGTTGTATGCTCGTGCAAGGCGTGTGATGGAGTCAAGCAGTATCACCACATCATGTCCGCATTCGACCATGCGTTTTGCTTTCTCAAGCACGATACCTGCTATTTTTACATGGCGGTCGGCAGGTTCGTCGAAAGTAGATGCTATCACTTCCGCGTTCACGCTGCGGCTCATGTCTGTAACCTCTTCGGGGCGTTCATCTATGAGGAGGATCATGATGTATACCTCCGGATGGTTTTCCGCGATGGCGTTGGCGATGTCTTTCAGAAGGATTGTCTTACCGGTTTTGGGGGGAGCAACAATGAGCGCGCGCTGGCCTTTGCCGATCGGGGCGAACATATCGACTACACGTGTCGACAGGTTGTTGGATTTGCCACCGCAAAGATTGAATTTCTCTTCAGGGAAAAGGGGAGTGAGATGCTCGAATGGCACTCGGTCGCGTATGAATTCCGGCTGACGGCCGTTGACGCTCAGCGCACGGTCCATCGGGAAGTATTTCTCCCCTTCGCGCGGGGGATTTATGCTGCATTCCACCACATCTCCGGTTTTGAGACCGTACTGTTTTATCTGTGCCTGGGTTACATATACGTCGTCGGGAGAGGTGAGGTAATTGTAGTCGCGTGAACGGAGAAATCCATATCCTTCCGGGGTGATTTCAAGCACACCTTCGGAATGCAGCAGTCCGGTAAAGTTGTATGCGGGAACTTTGGGCTGCATCTGCTGTTTCATCTGCTGTGCTTTCTTTTTAGCCTTTTTACCTTTCGGCTCGGGTTGCTGTGCATCGGCAGATGGCTCGCGTATGATGATCGGTGCGGGTGCGGGAGTATAGGGTGCCTGTTCGCGGTCGCGCTGTGAGCGCGGAGTGAAACTTTTGCCTGCGGCGTGCGGGAAGAATGCCCCGAATGATTCGTCGACCTTACGTCCGAATACGCGCGGTCCGTTGTTGGGACGCTGTTCGGGAGCGGCATTGTCGTTGCTCTGGGCGTTTTGCGGGGTGAAGACTTTGGGGGCTGTGTTCTGCTGCTGTCCGTTGTCTGTCTCCTGTTGGACTGGCGGCTGGGCGACGTCGATATTGTCTTTGTTTTCTGTTGGGATATTGTTGTCCTGCGGCGCCTGGAGCAATGCTATGGGCCCGGATGTTTCGGGGGATGCCACGGTCTCAGTCTGTGTGGCCGGCTCCTCTGCCGCAGGTGTCTCCTGAACCGGTTTGTTCTCAATTTCAGGCAACTGTTGGTCGGCGGGTCTGTTCTTGGGTTTACGCCCTCTCTTTTTGGGAGATGCAGCCTGTGGGCCGTCTTCGATTACGGCCGTCGGATTATTTTCTCCGGTGTTTTTATTTCCGGTTGATTCCGAAGCATTCTGTGGAGTTTCGGGCTTATTGTCGGCAGCAGAGTTGCGTGGTTTGCGACCGCGCTTTTTCGCTGTATCCTGAGACGCTGTGGCGGCCTGTTGCGTTGACTGAGTTTTGTCGGAAGTGTTTTCCGCTGTTTCTTTTTCTGCGGCAGCCTGAGACAGGTTTTTGGGTTTGCGACCACGACGGCGTGGAGCCTCTTCCGTGTCGGTGGCGGCGTAATTTATGGCTTGTTGGTCAAGAATTTTTTAAA
>CADFRV010000139.1 GCA_902836725.1 Muribaculaceae bacterium | reverse complement strand
CGGAAAGACGGGTTGCGGTATCCCATGGCCACCGAGCCTTTCAGTGTGGTGCCGGAAGGCAGATTGCCGACGATACCCCCCTGGGGGATCCACCGTGTGGTGAAACGGTTGCTGTTGGCCATCCTAACCCCGCCGTTGAGCACCAGCCTCTCACCCAAAAGCGACTGTGCCAGGGTCAGATAGGGCGAGTATTCCTTGATCTTCTGCCGTTCCATGGTCTGCAGGCTTCCCGGGCGGTGTTCCTGTCCGCCAGATACAGGTATGCGCCCCGAATATATATCAAAATCGAAGCCCGCGGTAGCATCGGCACCGCTCCACGGGGTGAAGTTCTGATACAGCATGGCACCGAAACGGTCATCGAGACTGTGGAAATGCCGCGGATCGTCGATAAAATGGTTCCCGTAGCTGTAATACACGCGGATATCGCCCGACGTCTGGTCGCCATAGCGGTTGCTGACCGTGAGCGACGCATCTCCGCGGGTGATGCTCTGATGGTATATCGCCGTGCTCAGAGGATCGCTCAGGCGTGGGAAAATAGGGTCGTTACCCTTGAAGTTCATAAGAGTATAGTCCACCGAACTTTTCCAGCTGGCGTTTATGTCGTACCCGACTTTGGCATAACCCGACATCTGCTTGAAATCGAAATTGTCGCATGTGCCGTCGGTGCGGTCGTAGCTCAGCGAAAGCATCGAGGAGAAGCGCCCGAAGCGGCTGGAGTTTGTCAGGGTGGTAAGCCAGGTATTATAGGAACCGTACTGTGTTGTAAGAACAGTATGGTTGCCGGGCTTACGCTCCCGTTTGGTTATCACATTTATAACACCGGCCATGGCGTTTGACCCGTAAAGCACCGATCCCGGGCCGCGAAGCACCTCCACACGCTCCACATTGTCCTTGTCATAGAAATCGGCCACATGATGGGAGTAGATCCCCGCGAACTGCGGCTGCCCGTCGACCATCATCAGTACAGCGCTCGCCCGGTCACCACCTACGCCACGCATTTTTATATGGCCTGATCCGCCGTTGCTGCTCACACCGAAACCGAGGATGCTCCTTTCCGTGACAAACAGGCTCGGCACACGGCCGGAAAGCGCGGAAAGCAACTGTGTGCTCCCCACGGCCTCAAGCTGCCGGCTGTCGACCACCGAAACCGTGTAGGGGATCAGATCCGTACGCAACGCCTGGTTGCTGCCGGTCACCACCACCTCACTCAATGCCTGCGCTGTCCCCAGCGTATCAGCGCGCTCCGCGCCGTAAGCACAGGCGGAAACCGCAAACGCACCTGCCGTTATGATATGATGAATAATTCTCCTGGTCATCCTTTTGTACTGCAATATATTATTCCACTTGCAAAAGTACGTATTTTGCCACATTGCGCAATTACCATTTTTCCTGTTGCTTTTGATCATATTACATATAGAAGTCATTTAAATGGAACAGTATTTTAACGAAAATAATAGTTGTAAAATTTGCACAACTAAAATTATCGTTATATCTTTGCGACAGAGAACAAATACCAAAACGCCGAAAAGATGAAACAACGTAAACCACAGACCTCACTTACCGACAAAGAAGAAGAGATAATGCTCCTTTTCTGGAATAATGGCGAACTGAAGGTCAAGGATGTACTTGACCTCATCCCGGAACCGAAACCCCATGTCAACACAGTAAGCACCTTCGTGCGCGCGCTTGAGACAAAGGGCTATCTCGGGCATTATGCCAAAGGTACCGGCTTCGTGTATTTCCCAATCAAACCGATGGAGGAATACCGCCGGGGAACATTCGGCAAAATGATCCGCAGTTTCTTCAGCAACAGTTACATGAAAGCTGTAAGCGCCCTGGTTGAGGATGAGAAACTGAGCGCCGACGACCTTAAGGATCTCTTAAAAATGATTGAAGACACTACCCCCCCCAAGAAGAATCAGCAACTTTAAACTGGAGATTGGTTATCAAACGTTACTAAACTCCTGGGCTATTTATTTCTCCTGATTAACAACCGCCGCCTATGACAACCGGAACGATACTCGCCTATCTGGCACAGTCAGCCGTTTTTTATGGCATCGGCTATGTATTCTACAAGCTGCTGATGTCCAATACAAAACAGCCGGCGCTGAACCGCGCCGCACTTTTGACTATCTACATCGGAGCGCTTCTTGCACCGCTCACACTGATCGGTTCCGGAAATGCCACATCCACCGAGACACAACAGGAAACCGCGGACGACATGGCACAAAACGGAATATCTGTGGTGGAAGCCGATGCGGTCGCTCCCGACGCGCAGATTGAAATGCCTGTGGCCTCTGACGGATACACGCCGTCCACAACGGCCGATGAGGCGCTACCAGCTCACTCAGCTGTTCTCCCCGAGCCTGAACCGGAACCCAATCCCGCCATGGAGCCTTCCACAATAAGGATACTGGTTGGTCTGTCAGTAGCAGGGTCGCTTTTCGCGCTTTTCCAACTGATTTTCAGTCTTGGAAAGATAGTGATGCTTCAGCATTTCGGTGACGAACACCGCATAGGCAGGCTGCGTCTGTTCAGGGTGCACAGCCGCAACTTCTCGCCGTTCAGTTTCCTTAACTGCATGTTCATATCAGGCTCTGAAAACAATGAGTCCGAAGAGATGATAATAGCCCATGAAATGGGCCACATACGCCATCGCCACTGGATTGACCTTCTTTTCATAAAGCTATGTGCCATACTCATGTGGTGGAACCCGCTTGTGTGGCTTCTCGGACGCGAGCTGCGCACTGTACATGAATTTCAGGCCGATGCCGACGTACTGAGCCGCGGACACGGAGTGGCCGATTACCAAATGCTGCTCGTGCGCAAGGCCGCCAGCTACAACCTCTCCCCTCTTGCAAGCCATTTCGCACAAAGCCGTCTGAAACGCAGATTCATAATGATGAAGCAGCGTCGCCCTGGACGCTTTGCCCCCATGCGCATACTTGCCGTGGCGGCATCCTTTGTCGTAGCCTCGCTCATACTCGGCACTGACAGTGTGAACGCTGCTATACAGCGCCTGCGCGATGTCTCGTTCAGCGACATTTCTTTCGACAGCCTCCGCCAATACAATATGGAAGAAATATTCTCCGAGACTGATCCGTCCGGCAAAGAGGACGACACCGCAAAAGAAGAAATCCTGCAAGCTGACGATGTGACAGAAAATGCTGATACAACAAGCCTGATTATCGGGAACTCCGCTTCAGATAAAGTCACCATATCTGCGAAAAACGTAGAAAACGACGGCGCATTGACCGACGGAAGCCGCACCGTGACCGTACATGACGAAGATACCGGAACCACCTATACATATACCTACAACAACGGCAATCTCATATCGCGGTCTGTAAGCAGCTCCACCTCATCAGGAAATGGCACAAGCCATTCGTCTTCTGCCTCGTCGAGCAGCTTTACCAGCTCAAACGACAGCGACAACACTGTCTACATGGATATTACCGGCCTCAACAAGTTATCTGACTTATCGAAGCTCTCAGAGTTATCGCAACTGTCACAATTGTCTGAATTGTCGGAGCTGTCAAATTACAGTCAGGATACCAGATATGTTTATGACGGCGACAATATGATAATAATAACCGGAAGTGACACCACATTCATATTGAGGAATATCCCGGATAACAACGGTACTTCTAAAAAAATTACTGCCGCCCAAAAGAAGGAATTCGCTAAAAAGCAAAAGGAATTTGCTGAGAAAAAGCGAGAGTTCGCTGATAAACAAAGAAAATTCGCCGAAAAACAAAGAGAATTCGCTTTGAAACAGGCGGAAAAAGAACGCCAGGCATATCTTGACCAAGCTGAAAAAGAACGGCAGGCTTATTTGAAGCAGGCTGAGAAAGAGCGTCTGGCATACCTGAAACAGGCAGAAAAAGAACGGGAAGCAGCATTAAAGGAAGCAGAAAAAGCACGCGAACAGGCTGCCAGGGAAAGGGAAGCAGCCCTCAAACAGGCGGAGAAAGCAAACCAACAAGCCGCCAGGGAAAGGGAAGCTGCCCTCAAGCAGGCGGAGGAAGCACGCAAGCAAGCCGCCAGAGAAAGGAAAGCTGCCCTCAAGCAAGCGGAGGAAGCACGCAAGCAAGCCGCCAGGGAAAGGGAAGTCGCCCTGAGACAGGCGGAAAAAGAGCGGGAAAATGCCGTGGACAATGAGACCACTAACTTCGAATGGATAAAGCAGAGCGGTGTGACCTCATTTTCCAACTCAGGCAACAAGACACATATCAATGTGAAAATAGTTTCCAAAGGTCCCGTCAAAGTAAACGGGGCGAGAGTGCGATACAACGGCACATGGCACGACATCAAGCGATGGAATGTCAACAGCACGGAAACACCGTTCAATACCGTAACCACCATAGAGCTGACGGGACCGCATGCCACAAATTTCTCGCATGACGATATAGTGGAGATCATCGCCACCAATACCAAATACCGTTACCGGACTATCGCGGAAAAATAATAATTCCAGACAACAAACAGCTTTTTTCTATATTGACTTTTTGTGGGCGGAAGCACGCGATGTGCCTCCGCCCAAATGCATAAATACAGCAAATGAACGCATTGTAAGGAATCTTATCAAAAAAAATCACGCACTTTTGTTGCAAACGCGCCCCCCGCACGTAATATAGACAGAAAGAGATGAAAAAGGAACTACTCACATCGGTTTACAATAAGATGCGCTCACGGCTCATAGCCCGGGCAAAATCGGTCGTCATTTCCGACGACGAGGCACGCGATGTGATACAGGAGGCATTCTGCAATCTCTGGGCACGACCCACAAGACTCGAACATGAAGCACAGGCGGAAGCGCTTTTTATGACGGCGGTCAGGAATCTGAGCATAGACGTAATCAGACGGGACAACGCCAAACGCACATCGTCCCTGGAGGAGAACACCGACATGCCGGACACCGGAGACACCGACGCGGAGAGCAGGATGGAAACCTACCAGCAAGTGGAGCGCATAGCCGGAAAGCATCTTTCGGAACGCGACCGCGACATTCTCTTCCGGCGCGACAGGGACGAATGGAGCTTCGAGGAGATAGCCGAAGCATATGGCACAACCCCTGCCAATGTGAGAGTGATTGTGGCGAGAGCCAGAAAAACGATAAGAAACATCTACCTTGACAATGCAAAACGAAACATATGAACTGATAGAACGGTATTTCAACGCCGAGACCACCCTGGAGGAGGAGCGCCGTCTGCGCCAGCTGCTTGCGGATACGCCTCCCGGTGATCAGCTCGCCGACGAAGCCAAAGCCGTGATGGGATTCTCGCTATGCGCGCCCCGCAGAAAGAAAGCACGCCTGGTGCCACACCGCGCAAGAATGTGGCTCAGCGCTGCCGCCGCCATCGCCGTAATTTTCACGATCGGCCTCTTCATGACGAGCCGCCACGACAGCACTCCCGACATGATATACGCCTGTATCAACGGGCATGAAGTTACAGACAACAACCGGGTGATGCGGATGATGCAGGCAGAACTGTCCGACATGGCAGAAGCGTCGGAATATGTCAGCGACTGCATCGACGAGGAGTGGAACGCCATGCGCGAGGCTTTCGGCGAGACACAGCAATAACTGAGGGTGCGTCTAAATTCGCAGATTATGACACACCACCATCCTAAGCAAGTCTAAATCTTTCCAACAATATGAGACGGATAACAATATTAATAATCCTTGTACTGAGCGTGCTGCCTAAAGTGCTCGCACAGGAATCCCTTGATATCTCTCCGTTTTTCTCCCATGATTTTTTCGAAAAGAACGGAGTTACCACACTCACGGTAAAAGGGGAAAAACTCAAAGACACCGGCATCGGCACTTACCGCAGCCTCACTGTGACCGGCAACGACGAGGGATCGGACCAACTGGCGCAGGCAGTGAAACATGACGGCGCGAAAGCACTGACAAGAGAGGTGTCATACCGCGACGGGAAACTGTATTTCGGTTTCTATGTCCTCAAACCACGTGCCTCCCTCAACCGCTATATCCTCTATCTCGACCGCACCGAGGGTGGAGAGCGCAAAACCACCCTCATCTATCTGGAAGGAACCGCGGACACCAAGAAAATAAAGAAATTCCTCAATAAAAAAGACGTATGAAACATATATTGACAGCCATCGTCATACTCGCGTGCCATGTCGCGGCGGCGGCACAGACAGAAAAGCCCGACACAATACGCGTGATCGAGAACGCCAACCAGCTGCAGGTGACCACCTCGGGCAACCATACCACCATATCCGCCATCACTGTCGACCAGGAGGGCAATCCGCTCGAATATAAATACGACATCAGCGTAGAGCAGGCTCCCCGCGATGAAAAAGCAGACGCATGGCACTTCGACTTCCCTTTCAAATCCAACGGCAATTGTGTGCGCGGCAATAAAGTGTCGCGCGACATCACCGGCCTCAGGGGGCTGTACTGGGGATGGAATTTCAACTACGGCGACAAAGGGGACATAAAAAACTGTTTCGAGGCCGGTATCTTCGAGGCGGTGGGAGTGAGCTGGCAACGGGGACAGAACGGCCCGTCATTCGATATCGGCCTTGGGTTCGGGATGCGTCGATATCTGGGTGGCAACGGCATGAAATTCGCACGCCATGGACAGACACTAATGCTCGTGCCTGGCGAAGAACCTGACGGGGCAAAACTCACCCGGGCACGCATGGACATATGGACCTTCCATCTCCCAGTCACCTATACACAGCCGATAGGCAGGAAAGTTGATTTTGTGGCAGGCGTACTTGTGAACTTCAATACCTATACCAAGGCATGGAACAGATGGG
>CADFRV010000138.1 GCA_902836725.1 Muribaculaceae bacterium | reverse complement strand
CGATGCCCGACGCTATGAGCCACTCGGCCGAGGGCTGATATATGGCGAGGAGGGTGTAGACGGCAAAAGGTATATTGAAAATCAGTGCAAGGGAGAAGAGGGTTTTCTTGAGGCCGTAGTGCGATATGAAGTAACCGCCGAGAATGGAGCCGATGACGAAAGCGGCGGCGCCGAATGTGCCATAGTAGAGACCGATAGCCTTGTCAGACAAGCCGAGGCCGCCTTCGGCAACACCCGTTTTAAGGAAAATAGGCACGATTTTAATAACGAAGCCTTCGGCGAAGCGGTAAAGGATAATAAAGGCGATATAGTACCAGATGTATTTTTTGGTGAAGAAATCGAGTATCACCCTTTTCAGTTCGGAAGCGACCTCTCCGGCAGAAGCTTTCTGATGACCGGCCTCGGCGGAAGGAATTATCCATGCATTGTAAAGCGACGCCATGACCATAAGCATTGCCACGATGCCGAGCACTGTCATCCACGAGCCTTTGACACCCATGCCAATTTCGCCCATTGTTCCTGCGAGCCATACGAGAAGGCCCGTGCCGACAATTTTGGCGATATTGTAGAACGCACCCTGCCAGCCGATGTATTTGGACTGCTGCGAGTTGGTTAGTTCGCTCATATACACGCCGTCACCGGCGATGTCGTGCGTTGCGCCACTGAAAGCAATCAGTGCGAGACCGCAGATTGACGCAGCGAAGAAATCGGACATTGTGAGCGACAGTGCTACAAGGCCGAACATCACGCCGGTGAACAGCTCGGTGGTGACAACATAGAATTTTTTTGTCTTATACAGCTCCATGAAGGGGCTCCAGAGCGGCTTAAGCGTCCAGGGGAGCATGATGAGCGATGTCCAGAATGTGATTGTGGCATTGGATACATCGAGCCCCTTGTACATGAGCACTACCACCATGTTCAGGACCACAAAAGGCAGGCCGGCGGCGAAGTACACCGACGGCACCCAGGCAATAGGACTAACTTTTCTTTTCATAGCTCTACAGTCTTGCCGCTCATGATGTCGGCGTGAGAAATACGTGCGTGACGGTCGGCGGATTTGTCATTACGCACAATGGTGAACGTCTTTCCGTTGTCAAGATGGATTTTTGCCTTTTTGAACAGCGGATAACCGGTCTCATACTCGCCGCTGACGGGATTGAGAGGATAGAAGCCGAGCGCACTCAGCACATACCATGCCGACATCTGACCGCAGTCCTCGTTGCCGCACAGACCGTCGGGAGTGTTGCGATAAAGCTCCGTCATGATTCGCCGCAGATAATCACGGCCTTTTTCGGGATGAGCTGTATAGTTGTAGAGATATGCCACATGATGCGAGGGTTCGTTGCCGTGCGCATACTGCCCAATCATGCCCGTGCTGAATAGCGGCAGGGAAGCAGTGTCGGCTTCCTCGGTAAAGAAACGGTCGAGTCGCTGTTCAAGACTGTCCCTGCCGCCGAGGAGTTCTGTAAGGCCGTCGACATCGTGCTGTACCGACCACAGATACTGACAGGCGTTGCTTTCGCATATATCTTCGGTGTAGTTTTCGGGAGCGAAATTTTCCACAAAATCACCGCCGGAGCGACGGGGCTGCATGAAGCCTGTGGCGGGATTGAACTGATTCTTATAGTTATCCGCACGCTGAGTGAACTCTGCATAAACGGAGTCGTTGCCGAGCTTACGGGCGAGCTGAGCGATGCAGTAATCATCGAAAGCATACTCGAGCGTCTTTGACATAGACCATGACGAATCGACATCGCAGGGGACAAAGCCGAGACGACGATACTCGCCCAACGAGCGATAATCGTCTTTCCGGGCAGTCTTAATGCATTCTTCAAGAGCCGCCTGCGCATCCACTCCCGGGAGGCCTTTGAAAACAGCGTCGACAATAACAGGCGCGGAGTGATAGCCTATCATCATATCGGTCTCCGAAGCCCACATATTCCAAACGGGAAGGCGGCCGTTCTGACTGCTGAAATCAATGAGCGACTGGGCCATGTCGGCTGCGGCACCGGGCTCGATGATTGTAAAGAGCGGATGCGCGGCCCTGTAGGTATCCCACAGCGAGAAGGTGCTGTAGTGCTTGTGACCGGGAACGCAAGTGTGTATTTCGCCGTCGGATCCGCGGTAACGGCCGTCGACATCGCTGAACACAACCGGAGCAAGCAGGCTGTGATAAAGGGCGGTATAGAAAACAGACTTTTCGTCGGCGTCGTCCGATTCAATTTCGATTTTGCCGAGAGCCTTGTTCCATGTGTCGGTTGCGTCGGCAAGATATTTGCCGAAATCGTTGTGCGGGGCCTCGGCGGCAAGATTTTTATGCGCGCCTTCGGCATCAGTGCCCGATATTGCCGTGGCTACAAGGAGTTTTTCACCGGGGGCCGTATTGAATGTAAATGTGGCTATGCGTCCGGCGGCAGTAGTGTCGACGCTTGCGAACGGCTCGGAGAAGCGTGTCTCGAACCACACTTTCTGATTGCGTGCCCAGCCGTCGCTGAAACGGTATCCGCGGACCGTGACCGAATCCAGAATCTCGATTGCGGCATCTTTTGTTCCGTCCCAGTTCATGGCTTTGGCCAGATTGAGAATAACCTTTCCTTCCTCGCCGGGCCATGTATATTGCTGAATGCCGCAATGTTCGGTGGCAGTGAGCTCAACAGCGATATCATAGTCATCAAGAGTGACCTTATAGTACCCAGCACGGGCCTGCTCGGAATCATGCGAAAAACGCGAATGTACGCCAAGGGGAGCCGGAGCCGTTTTTACCGGCTCTGTAACCGGCATAAAAGAAATATCATATAAGTCCCCCGCGCCTGTACCGCTGAGATGAGTGTGGCTGAAACCGGCGATAGTGCTGTCGGGATAGAAATAACCGGCAATGCGGTCCCATCCTGGCAAGCCATTGTCGGGGCTAAGCTGCACAAGACCGTGAGGCACCTGCGCGCCGGGATATGTATTACCGGTATAATCCGTTCCAATCTCATACCGGTAACCCAGGCGCTTTGTGATCACAGTACTTGCCTGAAGACCTTCCTTTACTGCTCCCTGATAAGCCCGCACCAGACCACCTGTTCCCAGAAGCGTCCCGCCAAAATACCTGGTCACAACAACCGCCGTATCGTGAAGACCTTCCCCTGTAAGCACATCCAGCATCGGTTTTCCTGCTGTACCTGCAGGCTCCCCGTCATCACTACATCTCAGAGTTGGATTTGTTACACCGATCACATAAGCAAAACAGTTATGTCTTGCGTCCCAGTATTTTTTCTTCACTTCTTCTATAAATGCCAGTACTTCTTCTTCTGAGTGTACCGGTCTTACCGTTGCGATAAAACGGGATTTCTTTTCAACAATTTCCCCTTCTCCTCCCCGGTATACTGTTTTGTATTCTTCCTGCATGTCTGCGTTTTTCCCTTCATTTTCCTTATATTTTCACTATTCCCAGTATACAAATCTATTTCTTCAGATGCAAGAAAATTACAAAAATGTTACAATTTCCCTATATTTTCGAAGTTTTTCTTAATTTTGTAAAATGGAACATTGAAGTTTTCAAGTTTTCCTTTATTTAGATTATCAAGTTTGATATAATATTGCAATATGAAGGAGGAAGCATTCATGAATTATGGAAAGCGAAAAGCTTCTAAAAAACAAAAACGCATAACATCGAAAAAGAATATGCACAAAAAGAAACTGGGCGTTCGCCTTTTTAAAGGTTTTCTATTATGTATCTTTGTCTGCTGTATCCTCGCAGCGATCGGAGGTGGCTTTATCATCAGGCATGTGATTGATAATGCACCTGAGATTACAGCTGACAGCATCAAACCACAGGGTTATACGTCCACCGCACTTGCAGATGACGGCACGACAACAATAGCCGAATTCACTGGTGCAGGTGCCAACCGTGTATATAAGACGATTGATCAGATCCCGGAGGATCTGCAGCATGCATTCGTCGCAATCGAAGACTCCCGTTTTTACAAGCATAACGGTGTTGATATCCAAGGTATTATCCGTGCTTTTGTTGTTGGTATCACTCATGGTGGCAACTTCTCTGAAGGAGCCAGTACCATTACCCAGCAGCTGATCAAGAACAATGTCTTCCCTGACTTTGTAAATGAAAGCACTTTTGAAGAAAAGCTGGAACGTAAGATCCAGGAACAGTATCTCGCAATTCAGGTTGAAAAGCAGCTTGATAAAGATTCAATCCTTGAAAGCTACCTGAACACGATCAACCTTGGTCAGGACTGTCTGGGAGTACAGTCAGCCGCACAGAGATATTTTAATAAGGATGTCAATGAACTTAACCTTTCCGAATCTGCAACCATCGCTGCAATCACACAGAATCCGGGAAGATACAATCCGATCACCAATCCGGAAGACAACGCAACCCGCCGCAAAAAAGTTCTGGATAATATGCTCGATCAGGGCTGGATCGACCAGGCTGCCCATGATGAAGCACTGGCAGATGACGTATATTCCAGAATTCAGAACGTAAATACACGGATCGAAGAGACCAACACCGTCAACTCTTATTTTGTTGATGCCCTGTCTGAGCAGCTGATCGAAGATCTCACCTCAGAAGACGGACTTGGATATTCCCAGACACAGGCAGAGAACGCACTGTACAGCGGTGGTCTCACCATTTATTCAACTCAGAATCTTACGATGCAGAACATCTGTGATGAAGAATTGAATGATGACAACAATTATCCGGCCAATATTGACTGGGGTGTTGATTATGCCCTCACAGTCTATCATACTGATGGCTCGGTAGATAACTACAGTGCCGGACACCTGAAACAATTCGGGGCAGATCAGTACGGTGATGATGAAGGACTTCTCTTCGGATCACAGGAAGCTGCGCAGGAAAGAATTGACGCATTCCGTAACAGTCTTCTCCAGGATGGCGAGACCTATGATGAGTACGTCAACCTCTCTCCACAGCCGCAGACTTCACTAACCATCATCGATCAGAAAACAGGGCAGATCAAAGCTCTTGTCGGTGGCCGTGGACAAAAGACAACCAACCGTGGACTGAACCGCGCATACAAGGGTTCTACCCGTAACGCAGGTTCTACATTCAAGATTCTTGCCGTATACGCTCCGGCATTGGACAGCGCAGATCTTACACTTGCTACCACCGAAGTTGATGAAGAATACTACTATCAGCACGACCTTGAACATCATCAGGTTCATAACTGGTGGGGCGATTACTATAAAGGTACCGTAACATACCGTCAGGCGATCGAACAGTCCATGAACATCATTGCGGTAAAGACATTGAATAAGATTGGTATCAATCTTGGTTTTGAATACTGCGAGAAATTTGGTCTTTCCACACTTACCGAAGATGATGCTGTAGAGTCTCTTGCTCTTGGTGGTATTTCCCATGGTGTTTACAACTATGAACTGACAGCAGCCTATGCATCCATTGCAAACGGCGGTGTATATAACAAACCATCCCTGTACACAAAGGTATTGGATCATGATGGTAATGTCCTGATCGACAACTCCAATCCGGAAAGCCACACTGTGATCAAAGATACAACTGCGGCACTTCTTACCAACGCCATGCAGGATGTTGTCACAAAGGGTACTGCAACCGATGCACAGCTCAATAATATGCCTGCATCCGGTAAATCCGGTACAACCTCCGACAACCGTGACTTCTGGTTCGAAGGATTTACACCGTATTATACCTGTGGTATCTGGATGGGTTACGATGGTAACCAGGAAATGTCTGAAGGAAGCTGGAACTATCATTTCAAGATCTGGGCTAAGATCATGAACCGGATCGATGAAGCTTTGGGACTAACCTACAAAGACTTCGCGATGCCAGGTTCTCTCGTTCAGAAGAGCGTATGTACAATTTCCGGTAAACTTGCCGGTTCCGGCTGTCCGTCACAGACCGAATGGTTTGATCCGGATACTGTCCCGACCGAGACATGTTCCGGACATGCAAGCAAGTCAACTACCACAAACAGTACAAAAAATTCGAATGACAAATCCGATTCTAATAGTACAACAGGTGGAAACTCCTCCGGTAACTCTACCGGCACTAATGGGGATACTACCGGTGGTACCGGCGGTGATTCCGGCAATACCGGCGGCGGCACTGATTCCGGTAATAATAGTGGCAATTCTGGTAATACCGGTGGCGATTCCGGTAATACCGGTGGCGGCACTGATTCCGGTAATACAGGTGGTGGCACTGATTCCGGCAATACCGGCGGCTCAGATTCTGGCAATGGACAGTAAGAATCTATCATCCAATTAGAAAAAGAGATCAGTGAATATTTGAAATTCACTGATCTCTCTTTTTTATCTATCAATCTGGTTTCTATTTCTGATATACGATCTTACCTTCAATCATCGTATAGTATACCATCGCATCGGTATCAAGTCCGAGTTTTCCTTTCATTACAATAATATCTGCATCTTTTCCTTCTTCCAGGCTTCCCAGACGGTCTTCTACGCCCAGCACCTTTGCAGCATTGATCGTAACCGTTCTTACTGCTCTCTCCTGTGCAAGTCCTTCACGCACTGCTTCTCCCACATGATGATACAGAGATTCTTCACTCAGAATCGGTGAATCAGTGATCATCGCCACATTCACTCCTCTGTCATCCAGCATTTTTACAGCTTCCACATCGATTTTTCTACGTTCTCCAGGACTACGGTAAGTTGCAATCGGTCCGTAGCATATATC
This sequence comes from Muribaculaceae bacterium, assembly GCA_902836725.1. Taxonomy (GTDB): domain Bacteria; phylum Bacteroidota; class Bacteroidia; order Bacteroidales; family Muribaculaceae; genus UBA7173. The sequence goes on along the minus strand of CADFRV010000138.1, from coordinate 97 downwards.
GCATCCGCTTTCCACGATTTCATCCAGATAATCGGTTGCTCCCCATGCATGTTCTAATGAGAAGTGTACGTTGTATTTTTTCGCAATCTCGATTGCT
>CADFRV010000137.1 GCA_902836725.1 Muribaculaceae bacterium | reverse complement strand
AATGCGAACGATGCGGATGTAGCCGCCGCCGCCCCGCCGGCTCTCCACCACAAATCCCTGCTCCGGGGTGAACCGCGAAGTGAGCACATAATTGATCTGGCTGGGCACGCATCCCAGCTTCTCCGCCAGCTCGTTGGTCTGGCCGCCGGCATCGGCGTAAGTCTGGAGCAGCACATACAGGTAAGTCGGGATATATCGGTCGGCCGGCGACAGACCGGAAAAACCGCTTGACGGAAGAGTGCGCCGCAGTTCCATGAAATAAGGCAGATAAGCGCCGTAACGCTCTATCTCCCCGGCCATTATGTCAAGCCCCTTCTGACGGAGGTTGTCATTGCCGGTCTCGGCGCCCAGGCGCAGGTATGCGTCGGCAATCTGATACCCTATCTGTATGCTGTAGGGCGAGATGCGCACCGGCAGTTTCTCCTCTATCATGTCAAGGATTTTCACAGCCTTGGCATAGCGGTCGGCGGCATAGACGGCATCGGCTTCAGGGGTTATACCGGTCACACTGTCGGTCAGCGGATGGGCGGCGTTGTAACCCTCCACAAACAGGGCGTAAGCCAGGTCGGCCATGGCGCTGCGGTGGGTTGTCACCATGCGGCGCACAGTCTCGTCGAGGTATACATCTCCGTTTTCACCGAGCTTGTCGAGACCGCCCCAACGGAATTTCTCCGTCACGTTGCGATACATCTTGTCGGTTGCCGTCCATGTGGCGGTGTCACCGTCGGGGTTATATATCGGAGCTACCTGATATGCAAGACCGGTATTGCGCATATACGGTGAAAGCGACACATAATACTCGTCGGGAACTGTCATGGCGAAATACAGCGGACGCTTCCAGCCGTCGCGGGCCGAAGTCGCGAGCATATCCACCGTCAGGGCCTGACTGAGGGTAGCTCCCGACGACGGGCTCTTCGGATCCTCATAAATATTCAGGAGTATGGCTTCCTCGGCGGCAGGAGCCTCCTCTGGTGCTATCACACCGCTGGCTACGGCACCTTCCACATTCGACGGCACGAACATCGACGGATATTTCCATATGCGCGCGCCTTTCCAGTTCGACTTGGGATTATGGTACAGATCCTCCAGGGCGGTAAGGGCATTCACACGCTCCTTGCTCATGTTTTCGGGATCGAAATAGTTGTACTGCATCCGGTCGAAAGCGTAGTCTTCAGGTTTCACCTGCATGTCGATGGCAGCCGCGCCGTCGGTAGCCACACGCATCTGGTTGGCATACCAGTCGGTTGTCAGATAGCTGAGGTTCACCACACGCACATCGGTACGGTAACCCTCCACCTCCTGTGCGTACCACAGCGGGAAGGTATCGTTGTCACCGTTGGTGAAGATTATGCCGTTTTCATCCACACTCGACAGGTAGTTCATGCCGAAATCGCGGGTCGTGTAACGGCCTGAACGGTCATGGTCGTCCCATGTCTGGCTCACCACCTGCAGAGGCACCGCAAGGCCTGCCACAAGACACACACCGGCCACAGCCACACCCTTCCGTGCATCGGCTTTCCCGTCAGGATTCTTCATCAGACTGTTTATAAGCGCCCACAGGCCGGCAACACCCATACCTACCCATATGGCAAAGGCATAGAACGATCCAGCAAACGCATAGTCACGCTCACGGGGCTGCAGAGGGGGCTGGTTAAGGTAAAGCACTATGGCGATACCGGTCATGAAGAAGAAGAAGAATACCACCCAGAACTGCTCTATGCCACGTTTGGAGTGGAATGCCTGCCATGTAAGGCCGATTATGCCCATCAGCAGGGGAAGCATGAAGAACACGTTGTGCCCCTTGTTGTTTTTCCCTATGTCGTCGGGAAGGAGGCTCTGGTCACCCAGACGGGGGGTATCGATAAACGGAATACCTGAAATCCAGTTGCCGCGGTTGGCCTCTCCGTTGCCGGCAAGATCATTCTGACGCCCTGCGAAGTTCCACAGGAAATAGCGCCAGTACATGTAATTGAGCTGATAATTGAAGAAATACCGCATGTTCTGCGCGAAAGAGGGGCGGGGCATGCTCGCACTCTGTATCGTGTTGCCATCTTTGTCTACCACAACCGGCGAATCCACCAGGGGCAGATCACCCTCCGCAAGATTGGCCCACTCCATATAAGCCTGCGGATGGCTGCCGGCAGTGCTGTACATGCGGGGGAAGAGCATGTTGGGTGTCATCTCATAACGCACATCGCTCTCGAATGAGGCGTAGCGGTCTGGCTCGTCAGGCGAGTTCTTCACCACCTTCTCATAAACCGTCTTGGCGGGGCGGCGCTTCACATTATAGTTGCCGGAATTGTCATACTCGTAAAGCACGGTCGATTTGAACGACGGGCCGTAGAACAACGGTGTCTCACCATATTGCTCGCGGTTCAGGTATGAGCTGAGGGCGAACACATTGTCGGGAGAATTCTGGTTCATCGGGGGATTGGCGTGCGAGCGTATCAGCAGCAGCGCATAGCTCGAATAACCGATAAAGATCACAAGCACGCTCAAGGCTGCCAATGTAAGGTAACGAACCGGCAACTCCTTGGAAATGAACAGATATACGGCAAGCGCAAGGGTTATGATAACCGGAATCCACAGTGAGCTGCCAATAAACGGAATACCCGACATCACGATGGATACAAGGAACAGGAGTTTTATCTTGAGGGCGTTCTTCTGTTCATACAGGGCCTTGATACACCATATCATCACTGCCACAAACAGCACGGCATAAATGACCACACCCATATTGTAGCTAAGTCCTACCGTATTCACGAAAAACAGCTCGAAATACTGTGCGATCTCTATGAATCCCGGCACCAGACCGTAGAGAATAAGAGCCACTATCACCGCCGATATGCAGAGGGCTATGAGCGAACCGGAGGCTGTGGTGTTCTTGAACTTGCGGTAATATATCACCAGCACTATGGCCGGAATACAGAGGAGGTTCAGAAGGTGTACCGCGATGGAAACGCCTATTATATAGGCGATAAGTACCAGATAGCGGTCGGAATGCGGCTGATCGGCGCGGTTCTCCCATTTCAATATGAGCCAGAATACCAGAGCCGTGCAGAAGGAGGAGAAGGCATATACCTCACCCTCGACTGCGGAAAACCAGAACGTATCGCTCCACGCATACATCAGGGCGCCGCACAGGCCTGAGCCGAAGATCACGAGCATCTGCATCAGTGACACCTCTTCGGCGTCATCCTTTACTATCAGCCGTTTCACCAGATGGGTGATGGTCCAGAATAGAAGCAGGATCGTACCGGCTGACAACAAAGCTGACATCGAATTCACCATCAGCGCGGCTTTCGACATGTCGCCTCCGGCGAAATTTACGAAAAAGCGCGCCGCAAGCATGAAGATCGGGTTGCCCGGCGGGTGACCCACTTCAAGTTTGGTACCCTGTGCTATGAATTCCGGACAGTCCCAGAAACTTGCCGTGGGCTCTACTGTCAGAAGATAGGTTATCGACGCGATGAGGAAGCACAACCACCCGAGGGCGTCATTGATAATTCTGTATTTTTTCATCAGCCTTAAATGTCTGCTAAAGATATGCTTTTTGCTTTCCGTATGCAAAAAAACGCATGATATCGCGCATACAGCCGCAATATCATGCAAAATTAGTTTAACAGCCAATCCCCACCAAATTTTTTAGTTTTTTTAGGCATTATCACCTCCACTTCTCAAAAATTTATTCCATACCTTTGCTACACTGTTTTATACATTGACAGATACTTATAAATCTATACCATAAAATGAAACGACTTTTTGTTGCGGCCATCGTCACGGCCATAGGCTTTTCAGTACCCGCTCTCGCTGCATCTGAAAACTCCACAGAGACTGTCTTTTCCGACAATTTCAACGACACCCGGACTTCCCGCACACAATGGACTGTAACACCGGGGAGTGATGTACAGTTCCTTTCCGAAGGGGGAGAAGACGGAGGGGGATGTGTGAGGGTTTCCACCCCACAACGCGCCGCATGCTCCATAACCCGCAAAATCACTGGTCTACAGCCTGAGAGACTGTATCGCGTCAGCGCACGATTCAGATGCGACAGCGTCAGTGAGGGACGCGGAGCGGTACTCTCGCTTAAACCCGATGATTCACGCGATCAGCCGTGGAATGCGTCACAGTTTGTTTACGGCACCACCGGATGGGAAACTGTCTACATGGATTTCCTCAGCGATCCTGCCGGAAACGCATCCATATGTGCCGGTGTGGGCTTCCCATGGCCGACATCAAACGGAGGTACGGCCAAAGGCACCGTTTACATCGACGACATACAGGTAATACCCACCCCCGAGGAAGCCATATATACCCGTGAAGGGAAGCATATAGTGCTGCGTCTGCACCGCGATATGGTCAGGATTTCCGACAAACAGGCCGACGCATGGATCAAACAGCTCGACAAAGCATATGAGGCATATGCCGATCTTCTCGGCGAAACTCCATACGACGGACGCAAGATCACAATCCTCAACACACCTGGAATTGAACCGGGATACTGGGCGCTCGCCGGAAACCCCATCCTCTGGAACAGCCATGTGGCCGTGACAGAGGCACTCGACAATTTCCGGAAAGAGAAAGACTCCTGTTTCGGCATACTCCACGAAATCGGACACACATTCTCGGCTGGCACCATCGGCCACCCCGACAACTGGAACTGGAACGACGAGATTTTCGCCAATTTCCGCATGTCATACGCACTTGAAAAGAACAAGACAAGTGTCATAATGCGCGATAAAAAATACACCGGTGCCGAAATCAAGAATTTCTACAAACTCTTCTACGACGAAACCATCGGCGCGGGAAAACCCGAACTGAACGGCGATGCCCTCCATTACACCTTCCTCCGCATCAAAGACCGTTTCGGATGGGGCCTCTACAAAAAAGCCTTCCGTGCCCTCTACTCCCTCCAAGAATCCGACATGGCCCATCTCGACTCCCCCTATAAAAAATTCCTTTTCTTCCTCGAACAGCTTTCCGCCCAGGCCGGCGAAGACCTCTACCAGACCATGTACACCCCCGAAGAGCGCTCCCTCATAGAGCGCGCCTTCGCCGCCAGCTGATCCTCCCCCTCCCTCCTCTTTCCCTTCCCATTCTCCTCCCTCACCCATTCCTCCCTTTCCCCTCTCTCCTCCCCCTTTTCCCCTTCCTTTGCCCCCTTTCTCCTCTCCTTTTTGTTAATTATCCCCGCTTTTGTTTTTGTGTCAACGGCTTGCCGTTGATTAATTAATTACCCCTATTCTCCCATGCCCCGCTCCTATTCCCACGATTACAGATCCAGATGCATCTATCATATCACTCTCCGGAAGGCAGCGGGCGTTCCTTCATTCGGCCATCTTTGCGGAGAGCTCCCGTCGGCAGGCATCATGCGCAGCCTACATGGCAAAATCATAGAGAAGCATATCCGCCGGCTCCCCCTTCTGAACCCTGCCATCAAGCTCCTCCAATACTGCATCATGCCCGATCATGTGCATCTCCTCCTGTTCGTCACCTCCCCGCTCGACATGCATCTCGGCAATTATATCGGCAGATTGAAGATCCTCATTTTCCAGGAATGCCGGGCAGTGACCGGAAGCGGCATATCCATATTCGAAGACGACTTCTACGATTGCATCCTGCACTCAGGCCGCTCCCTCGACACCATCTACCGCTACATCCGCTCCAATCCTCACCGCCTGGCCGTGCGCAAGCTGCATCCCGAATTTTTCCAACGCGTGAACACCCTCCCCATCGGAGATAAAACCTATGCCGCCTACGGAAATTTTCAGCTCCTCGACAACCCCTTCAAAGAGCAGGTGGTGATACACCGTGCCGATACAGAAGCCAAGCGACAAGCCGACCGTGAGCTATGGCTCTATACCGCCGCCAACGGCGGAGTGCTCGTTTCCCCTTTCATCTCCCCTGCCGAAAAAGCCATCCGCGCCCAAGCCGAATCCACCGGAGGCCGCTTCATCCTCATCACCGACACACAGATGCCACCCCGCTACAAACCCTCCTCCCGCGATTTCGCCCTCTGTGAGCAAGGGCGCCTCCTCATCATCACCCTCAGCTCCCCCTCCTCCCGCCTCTCCCGCCAGACCTGCCTCGCCATGAACACCCTCGCCTCCCTCATCGCCTCCCTCAAGCAATAGCCCCCCTCCCATCCTCCCTCTCTTCTCTCCCATCCTCCCCCTCTTCTTTCCTCCAATTCCCCTGCCTCTTTCCCCTCTTTTGTCCTCGTGTCAACGGCTTTCCGCTTAGCATCCCCGTTGAGTATCCCCGTTGAGCATCCCCCACTCCCCCTCAGTTCCTGAGGATCATTCCTCCCCCTTTTCCCGCCATATGCATCTCCACAAATCTCCTTCCCGGCGCCGCCAGCCTCACAAAAGCCGGCGCGTTCAGCGCCCCTTTTATCGCATATGAGCACAGCAGCTCGGGAAGCTCGCTCCCATTGTCTCCATACACCCCTATCGTCCCGTCATATTGCGCCGCGTTGAAATCCACCATCAGGCCGCCGCGCCATCCATCCGGCCTCTCATACCTCAGGGCGATAGCCGCATCAACCTCGCCATCCTCCTCTGCCGACACATCGCGCACATATCCCTCTTCCTCCACAATCAGCTGCCTCCCGTTCCACTGGCATAGCCCCGCTGCCGGCACACCCACCTCTATCACCTCCTCAGGCCATCTCGGGTTCACCCTTCTCAAAGGCTTGTCCCCGCCCGACAGCCATAGTTCATTCCTGCGGCTGCACCATCCCACACTATCCGCACAGCAATGTGTAAGCAGCGTAGTCACACCGCTCCGTGTCACCTCAATCACATCTTCCCCT
>CADFRV010000136.1 GCA_902836725.1 Muribaculaceae bacterium | reverse complement strand
AAGAATACTTTGACACGCTGCTGAAGGAGTCGCACGAATTCGCCCTGTGGGTAATGAGCGCCCATCAGAACCAGCTCTATTACAACGAATCGAAAAACCATGTGCTCAGCGGCGATGCAAAAAGCCGCCTTACGCAGCTCACATGCCATCTATCCGGCAAAATAGAGGAAAGCAAAGATACGCTTCCCGCCGATCTTGACGACCGCACCCACCAGAAGATGGTGAAAACCGAGCTTTACACCCGATGGAAAGAGATCTTCCGCATCGTCCCCTCCAAGATCATAGCCTCATACCTCGGCATCACCGAGCAGCATCTCAGCAAAATAAAACGCGAGGCGCTCACAGGCGACTGATTTGTGACGGATGTATGGCAACTTTCATTTGACACGCCACCTACGGCGGATAGTCGGGAAAACCTCACGCTGATACGATAACCCCATTCTGATATCAAGCAATAAAAATATTTAGCAGACATCGACAAAAAACATTTTCAGCAATTCACTTATTGCAAGTATTTTTAACTACCTTTGCCGCATATTGACACACTTATACACACTCATAAAGCAATCAATCAGTTAATCTCATAAAAACAATGGAATTTCATGCACGCACATTGGCCATGGCCCTGATGGCCATGGTATTTACAGTTTCCGGCCGCGCCTCCGACACCGAGGACATGCCTGCCAGAAACAAGTTCACAAACATAGGCTTTTCCTATTCCAAGTTCAAACAGGAGGGAATGCCTGAACTCAAGAGCGACATAGGTGTGAACTTCACCAAAGGCACCACCTATTTTCTGCACAAACCGATTGCCCACAGGCTGCGTTTCGGAATAGATGCCGTGTGGACTGACATCAATTACTCCAACTACAAAGTGACCTATATCGACCCGGAATATCCAGAGTATCCCGAAAAAACCACCATGCACGAAGTGGAGATAGGCGTGCAGGTAGGCCCGTCGGTAAACTTCAATATACACCGAAACTCCGAGCTGCATGCATATTTCCGCTATGCTCCCTCATTCTCCGGTTTTTATAACGGAGATGAATTCCAGGCAGGATTCGGCAATTTCTTCGTAGGAGGCGCAAGTGTGTCATGGAAATTCATCGGTGCCGGCATAGAAGCCCGTTTCGGCTCCTCCAAATACAAGCAATATCTCTCCCTGGGCGACTTCGGCTACGACGACTATGAAGACACTTACGTGGAGGAACAGGAGGAGGAATCAGGCTCCGACAAAGTGAAGACCAAATTCCACGGTTGCCGTGCCTACATAACATTCCGGTTCTGATGATACGGAAATTTTTATGTGCGTTCCTGCTGCTGATACCGACGGTGACGCACATGCTTGCCCAGGAGGAGACTGTATGGGGTACCGGTCTGGTCGTGAATACAACAGACGGGCGCAAACTGGTATATCCTCTTGACCAGAAACCGAAAGTGACTTTTTCCGATAGCGGTCTCATATTGACGACAAGCTCCACAGAGATAGTACTGCCGCGCGAAAATGTGAAAACGTTTTCTTACGACAGGATCCCTCTATCCGGCATTGATGCCCCGGCGACAGATCTATGCTCGGCACAGTTTCTGACAGACGGCACACTGTATGTCACAGGGTGTGAACCGGATGCATCGGTCAAGGTATTCAATGTTGAAGGGGTACTTCTGTATTCCGTCATAGCCGATGACAGGGGATCTGCCAGTATTGCCGCGAAAAATCTCGGTACCGGCATATATCTTGTCAAAGCGGGAGACATGTCATATAAAATTTTGAAGAGATGAAAAGAGTGTTGCAATACCTGATGCTGATAGCCGCGGTGTGGCTTTCGGCGCTTGGTGTGCGTGCCATGGAAAACGCCACACCCGCGGAGCAATTCTTCATCGTCTACCATAACGGAGGACAAATATCTCCCTTTCTTGATGCGGATGTAGACAGTATCGGATTCTCCAGATTCGATGCCGACAGCGTGGAGCATAAGGACTGGTATTCACAGGTTGTATATACACCTGACAGCGCCTATATATTCCCGCTGGCACAGATCGACAGTGTCGGTTTCCAGGCCATTCCCACCATCTACAAGCCTGAGGTGATACACATGACCCGGGCGTGGGAGCCGCTTGTGGAGGGATATGAGGACAATATCATCACCTTCACTTCGGGGATCGCCTCAATATGGAACCCGAAAAAGGGAGACGTGCTCTTCTACAACGAGTTCACCGATCGCTTCCCCTATGGCTATTCCGGCAAGGTGAAGGATGTGACCGTCGACAACGGCAGATATGTCATAACGATGGGAGAAATGAACCTTGATGACATATACGAGCAGGTGATGATAGTGTCAAGCACAGAGTTGCTCGACACCTACCAGTTGCCCGACAGCCTGGCGCAACTTGATCCAGACCCACAGTTTGCCCCCGGTGACAAGCGGCGCATCAGAGAAAGCGTCTCCATGTCATTGGGAGGTTCGAAAACGATCAAGTACCGTGATCTTACAGGGACTGTATCGGCATCCCTCAATCTCACCATAACTACAGGTCTGGTGAAAAGGCCACACGGAGACTGGTATTTCTCATGTAAGGCAAGCCCTGTGGTGAAGTTCGGAGCCTCTCTGAGATCCACCAGCCGGGAGGCTTCTTGGGAATATAACGGAGACGCTCTCGAGTGCTACCCCGGACTACCTGTACGAGCTCCCGTTCCCCACACACCTTTTATAATGGAGTTGCGCGTCGGCCCCTACGCATCATTAAGCGGAAGCATAGGGCTGAAATTCGACTGGAGCAAAACGATTGCGTTTCCTGTTATTGAAGTGACATATGAGGAGAATTCCTGGCATTACAACTCTTTCACTCCTAAAAATTCCGAAAAATCAGGAGGGTCATTCGGTGCAGAGTTAGACTGCAAAGGCAACATCACTTTAGGCTTCATAACCGTGTTGGGCTTCGCCACCTACAACTTCGGCAAAATACCATACTTCGAAGCAGGTCTGGTAGCAAAGTCAGGTCTCCGGATGACATTAGACGCGAAAATGGATCTGAATACCAACAATCCATACGAAATGTTCAAAGACTCCTATGTTGAGGCCGGCCTCGGAAGCGATGTTTCAATAGAAGGTATGTTCGTACGGGGTTACGGAATGCCTACATCCAAAGTGAAGATAGCGTCAATAGATCTTCCTCTGCCGTGGAAGCTGAAACTGAGACTGTTTCCCGATTTCGACCCCATAAAATGGGAGCCGGGCAACATAAAAGGCTCAATAACGGCATTCACGATGGCAAAGAGTGCGGTTCTCATTCCACAGTCCGTAGGTTTGGGAATTTTCGACGAGGAAAACCGTATGGTCTCACGTTCCATGACAGACTCAAAGCTCAACTGGGTTGTCAGCGAGTTGGACGTGGAAAAGGATTTCGACGGCCTGAAACCGTTGAAGAAATATACCATCAAACCGTTGATAAACATTCTGGGGAACTACATAGAAGCCACCCCCACAGCCGATGTAGAACTCGACATGAAGCTCGAAACATGGTCTGCCCAGAATGTCGAGAGCAAAAAAGCTGTTATCCGCGGATACTGCGACGCCATAGAAAGTGGGAACCAGACACAGATAGGCTTCGTATACTCCCCGAACACTAACGCCTCCATGACCATAGACGACGCCACATGGGTAGAAGCGAGCCGCACTACAAACGGGGCATTCTCCGTGACACTGACCGAACTTGAAGCCGGTACCACATATGGTTACCGCGCCTGCCTGATACTTGGCGAGGATGTCTATTACGGAGATATGCTCCAGTTTACCACCGAGGAACCACCTGGCGATGCTGTAGACCTGGGACTTTCAGTCTGTTGGGCAGACCGTAATATCGGAGCCTTGGCGCCACACGAGACCGGGGGCCTCTTCGGTTGGGCAGATCCCACCGGACAGGAGACATCGGCAGATGTGATGAACGAAGGGGGAGCCTGGGATTCACCTCTCTACGGCGGTCCGAACCCTCCTGCCAACATCAGCGGCACATCACTTGATATCGCACGCACACACTGGCACATGCAATGGCGTCTCCCGACCGAGGCCGAAATTTCAGAGCTTGTGAACGAATGCGACTGGACATGGACAACATCGAACGGAGTTCCCGGATATCAGGTCACCGGACCCAACGGCAACAGTATATTTCTCCCAGTCACCGGCTACCGTTTCGGCAACGAGGTATTCGATCCGGGATTCGGATATTATTGGTCCGGAACCCTCAACAAATCAAGGCGCACCAACGCCTACCGCATAGATTTTTGTGCCGATGACTGGGACTATACATCCTATGCCCGCTATGCGGGACACGCGGTGCGCCCCGTTATCGACTACGAGTGACCGATGTATGCAACTGTAATCAGAAATTTAAAAATTCAATAACATAACACCAATGAAAATGAAACTTGTTTCTTTCAAGGCCATGGCGCTCGCATCATTGCTCATGTTGGGCGCGTGTGGCGAAAACGAGATCTTCCTCGGAGAAGAAGGTGGCGGAAACGGTGGCGGTACCCAGATACCTGACGCCGGCGAGATGGTCGACACTTATCTGCAGGGGGTGGTGACCGATACCGACGGTAATCCGCTGCAAGGGGTGAAGGTAAGCTCGGGAACGGCCACCGTATACTCCAACATTGCGGGCGGTTTTGAGTTCACCTCCTCCAATGTGGTCGAGGGGCGTCTGGTGGCGCGTTTCGAGAAGGACGGCTATTTCAGCGTGGTACGTTCGCTGCGCTGGGGAAACGACCTGAACTGGAGTGTGGTTATGGTGCCGAAAACAGACCGCTCCATAGCAGCCTCCGCCACTTTCAGCTCGTCAACGGCCCGGAAGCTCACGGTATCCGGTCTCACCGTGGATCTGCCGGCAGCCTCCTACATCAACAAAGCCACCGGTGAGAAGTATGACGGAACCGTTAAGGCGGAGATGGTGTACCTTGATCCCGACGGCGAGGATTTCGCTGAAATGATGCCCGGCGGCGACCTGGCGGGTATACGGGCCGACGGCTCGGAGTCCATGCTGCTGAGTTACGGTATGACGGCGGTAAACCTTACCGACGTATCAGGCAACCCCCTGCAGCTTGACGGAACCCATGAGGCCACCCTTACTTTCCCTGTCCCCGAAGGACTGGCAGACCGCACCCCGCAGACCATCCCCCTCTGGAGTTTCGACGAAACCGCAGGCATATGGGTGGAGGAAGGCATAGCCCAACTGCGCGACGGCGTATATGTAGGTACCGTAAAACATTTCTCATGGGTCAACCTCGATGATCCCGAAAAGGAGGCAAAAGTGACAGGCTATGTGCGCAACGACCAGAATATGCCGGTCAGAGGGATTACCGTGAGCATCAACCAGACTTCCGTAAAAACCGACGGCAACGGCTATTATGAGCAGCGCGTTCCCTCTGATGTGCGTTTCGAGGTGAAAATCAACTCCAAGGCTTACGGACGTTACAAGAATGTGGTTTCCATCTCTGTCGATCCGCTCGAAAGGGGCGAGGAGCGCATGTTGCCCACAATGATCCTGCCCCGCCTCAACATGGTATCTGGCATGATCGTCAATCAGGGTGGCGGCTCCGCCATATGCTCCATATGGATGACTTACGGCAACCGCACCACTCCTACGGTGAAATCGAATTACGAAGGAGACTTCAACTTCTATGCTCCCGAGGGATTCAACGGCGAAGGGCAGGTACATGTACTCACCATCGACGGCCGGGAGCTGAATCCGATCCCGGTATTCCTTGGCAACGGCGATGTTAATCTCGGCGCCATCTACATCAATACCGAGACCGGAATGGGCGGTGTGCTCGATGTGCGCATGCCCGACGGAAATACCCGCCAGATCCCCGTGCCTGCGATGGGCGACGGCTACAGCGGCGTGGTCATAACTCCCGACATGCTTGCCGTAGCAGACGATAATGAGGATTTTGTATTCCAGATCCCCGGCTATACACCTGACAAGACCGCCTTCGACGGCTGCTCGCTGCAGGCCGGCGGAGAAGACGAGGCTGTTATCTGCGTGGGCACCATCAATACCACAGTGCGCCGCAACAACAGTTTATATGTGTTCGACATGAACGGAAGCGGCCAGTACTACAGCGATCTGGGTCTGTTTGATATCACACTGTCTGGAGCCAATATCGGCATTCCGCTGCTGATGAAGATTTCCTATATGACCAACGTAAGCGATCCGGTGAAGGAAGCCGGCTTCCCGAGCTTCACCCCTTGCCTTTCTGTGCCGGCGCCGTTGGCGATGATACTTGAGGAAAGCTCCAAAATGGGTAAAGGCGGCATGCTTGGCTACAACGGTTCCGAGAGCGACTTCACGACCCTGCGCAACAAGGTGCCGAAAACTTTTTCCGTAATCGAGGATGATACCTATGATGATGGCGGCGCATTATGCAAGGATTTCGCGGCTTACTACGGCGACAATGTAATCATGCTGTCCTATGATTCTTCCATCGAGGATATCGACCTGAACGATCCCGAAACTTTCAGCGAGCTTGACGCCCGGCTTACAGTAACGGCTCTCACAGGTGTATCGGATGATTTCTGGAACATGATGTCGCGCTCGGGCGACCACGGCGCCTATCTCAAGAAACTCCGCAAACAGCTTAAACGGACCCGCTGAATCTCCGGAGTAAACCCTCCGTAAAACACGGCGATGTGCCAGAATGCGCTAATTCTGACACATCGCCTTTTCATATCCATATGTCGGGTATGCTGTCAGAATAAAGGATCCCGTATCAGCATGAGGGTTTCCCCGCGAGCCGCCGGAGGTGGCGTGCAAAATTTAAGCCCCGCATCGAG
>CADFRV010000135.1 GCA_902836725.1 Muribaculaceae bacterium | reverse complement strand
TGGGGAGGTTCTGCTGCAGAGAGGGCATCTCGATAGCGGTAGCCTCTTCAACTTCTTTCTGAAGAGTAGCGATTTTCTGCTCTTTGGTAAGAACGGTGTTGCGGTCCATTTCCTCGTAGCGGTTGAGGGCTGCGCTTACAACAGCGGCAACAGAGCCTTTCTGTTTTTTGCAGAGTTCCTGTGCGCCTTTGATATCGTTTGTAGCGAGGCATTTCTTAACAGCTGCAACGAACTTGTCGATGCTGCCGGTACCTTTGGCGCTCTTGAGGGCGATAGCGCGCTCTACAGAGAGAACGATAACTGTGAGGAAGAGAGTCTGGAGGACAGGCACGATGACACCGCCTTTGAAGATGGTACCAATAAGATCCCTGGGATGAGCCTTGGCGAATTCCTCGCCTGCGAACCACATTGATGCGCCTTCGAAACCTTCAGCATCGAAATGCGAGGGATGGCCGAACACGAAAAGGAACAGGAGAACTGCCACTACAAAGCAGGCGATGATCACCAAGAATGCGTTCTTGATACCACGTACGTTGCTACCGGGCTTTACTGTCGGAGCGGAATTGGGCTTTTGAGCTTCCATAATTTTTGTAATAGTACTTTTAATAGATTTTTATGAATAGATAGTAGTTTGTTTTTTCTCTTCAAGTATTTGGATGTTTTTTTCAATATCTGTCGAACCAGTTTAAGTTCCGGACATCAGAACGCCGAATTTCCGCGTACGCTGCCTTATGGCATTTCCATGCCTCGGACAGAGCGCGCCACAGCACAAGGGGAGGGGGAGGGAGAGAATACCGGAGTTACAGAAATTATGGCCCCACATTTATGGGAGGAGGCATACATTCCACGCGTCATAAGCTAATGCCTTTGTTGAAAACGTCAATTCATAGAAACAGGAACTTAAACAATACAAGCTCTTTTAACATTTCCTGCAAATTAAAGACTATGTTCATGGCATTGACTTTTTAGGCGATAAACACCGTTGGCTTTCATTTGGCAAGGAACTCTATAGCAAAAGCTAATTGCAAAATTATCATTATATTTTAATATGACAAAATTTTCACAAATGATTTTCAACATAAATTCCCCCGGGGGCTGTTCCGGATGATACTCCGCCGGCGGTGGCTGAGATCGCCACACCGTGTGTGGGCCTGGGGTGCCGGGATCTGATGTCCAACATTTCAACGAGCTCGCTGTGCCCGGAAGCCCGGCGCCTGTGTGTGCGCCCCGGATTTCCCGGCTGTATCAATAACGCGATTTTGTCACAAACAATATATCGAGGTAAAAATAATGCGCATTTTTCACACACTTTAATAAGAGGAGACAGAAATTATCACTATCTTTGCGGCTTGAAAGGCTAATTGCGGAAAAAAATCCGCAATTGAAGTTCCTGAAAGGATTTTTTCATGACCAATCATCTCAGCTCGGGGACACACTCGACCTTTTTCAATTCTCACGCAGCAAAACATTTTACCCACACATATTTTAAAAAATGAGTATCGGGATTAAAATCAAAAAGGGACTGGACCTGCATCTGGCAGGTGCGGTTTCAGATCTCACGAACATTACTCCATGTCCTACAACCACCGTCGCCGTGATTCCCGACGATTTCGAGGGCTTCATCCCCAAGATGGAGGTGAAAGAGGGAGAGAAAGTGCTCGCCGGGCAGCCATTGATGCGCCACAAGCTCCATGAGGATATAAAACTGGTAAGCCCCGCAGCCGGCACAGTCAAGGCTGTGGTGCGCGGAGAGCGCCGTAAAATCCTCCGTGTCGTGGTCGAGACGGAAAACGGCGGGACAGTGACACACGACGTAAAGAAAGCCACCGCTTCCGCCGAAGGCACACGCGCACTGCTCATGCAGTCGGGCCTGTGGGCCATGATGCGCCAGAGGCCGTATAACATCGTGCCCGAAGCCGGCGCAGAAATCCGCGACATTTTCGTTTCAGGCTTCGACTCCGCTCCCCTCGCCTGCGCTGCCGCCATTCAGGATAGCGACCGCAAGACACTTGAGGCAGGAGTGAAGTTGCTGTCATCGCTGACACGCGGAAAAGTATACGTATCGCGCCGCGACGGACAGAAACTGCCCGATCTCGCCGGAGCCGAGATGGTCGACATCAGCGGTCCCCACCCCTCGGGCAACGCAGGCACAATGATCGCCGCCATCGCTCCCGTCAACAAGGGGGAGACAGTGGTATGCCTTGACCTGACTACTCTCGCGCGCATAGGCGTTCTCGCCCTGACCGGTAAAGTGCCTATGGAAACCGTGGTGGCCGTGACCGGTTCGGAAGTGGCCACACCCCATCTGGCCCGCACCGTCATAGGTGCTGAAATCGGCGCACTGCTCAAAGGAGCCGTAAAAGAGGACGGACGCAACCACCGCATAATCTCGGGCAACGTGCTCACAGGATATAAAGACTCACTTGAAGGCTATCTCCGCTACCCCTACCGCCAGATAACGGTCATCCCCGAAGGGGACGATGTGGCGGAATTCATGGGCTGGGCGTCGCTCTCACCGCGCAAGATGAGCACAAGCCCCTCTTTCCCGGGACATTTCCTCGGCAAAAAGCTTTTCAGCCCCGACGCACGCCTGCTCGGAGGACGCCGCGCAATGATCATGAGCGGCGAATACGACAAGGTGATGCCTATGGACATACTTCCCGAATACCTCATCAAGGCGATCCTCGGCCGTGACATCGACCGCATGGAACAACTCGGCATATATGAGGTGGCTCCGGAGGATTTCGCACTGGCCGAATATGCCGACACATCGAAACTCGAACTTCAGAAAATCGTGCGCGAAGGTCTCGATTACCTGCGCAAAGAGCTCGAATAACCGGCCAACTCCCCAACCAAGAAACTGTTTTCACACCAAAATAAGAAATGAAAGCTCTAAAGAAACTGCTTGACAAGGCACGTCCGTCATTTGAGCCCGGAGGCAAACTTCACGCTTTCCGCTCGATATTCGACGGATTCGATACCTTCCTGTTCACTCCAGGCGAGACTTCACGCTCGGGAGTACACATCCATGACAGCATGGACTCCAAGCGCACCATGATAATAGTGATCGTGGCGCTGCTCCCCTGCCTCCTGTTCGGCATGTACAATACCGGCTATCAGAACTGGCTCGCCTGCGGCGAGACCACCTTCCCCTTCTGGAGCCTCATGCTGTATGGCTTCCTGGCAGTGCTGCCCCGCATAGTGGTAGCCTACGTGGTAGGCCTCGGCATTGAGTTCGTAGTGGCGCAGTGGCGCCGCGAGGAGATCCAGGAGGGCTTCCTTGTGACCGGCATGCTCATACCGATGATCTGCCCCATCGAGACACCGCTCTGGATGATCGCCGTAGCTACAGCCATCAGCGTGATCTTCGTAAAAGAGGTATTCGGCGGCACAGGCTACAACATCTTTAACGTAGCGCTTGTGACCCGCGCCGTGCTCTTCTTCGGCTACCCCGCCAAAATGAGCGGCGACGGTGTATTCGTGTCCCTCAACTCCATCTTCGGCCTCGGCGGCAACGCCCCCGACGGATTCACCGGAGCCACACCCCTCGGACAGATCGCCACTTCTGGCGCCACCTCGCAGGCCGAACTGGCAAACTCGCTCACAAACCTCGCCCATGAGACCCTCAGCACATGGGACCTCTTCCTCGGACTGATACCCGGTTCTTTCGGCGAGACCTCCACACTGTGCATACTCATCGGCGCTGCCCTGCTCCTTGTGACAGGCATAGCAAGCTGGCGCATAATCCTGTCGGTATTCGCCGGCGGCGCTGTCATGGCCCTCATAGCCAACACATTCGCCACCCCCACATATCCGGCATCATACCTGAGTGTGGCCGACCAGCTCTGCCTCGGCGGATTCGCCTTCGCCGCAGTGTTCATGGCACCCGATCCGGTGACATCATGCCGCACCAACACAGGCAAATACATCTACGGCTTCCTCGTAGGCGCCGTAGCCATAATCATCCGCACATACAACAACGGTTATCCCGAGGGCGCCATGCTCGCCGTGCTGCTCATGAACGCCATGGCACCGCTCATCGACTACTGTGTGGTAGAGGCAAACGTGCGCCGCAGAATGAAACGCCTGCCCCGCACAAGCGCCGACGAGAAATGACACAACATATCCAACAATACTCAGACAAGCAACTGAAGATATGATAAACAAACAGAGCAACGCCTACACCATCATATACATCACAGTGATGGTGATCATAGTCGGAGCAGCTCTGGCGTTCACGGCAATGTCGCTCAAAGACAAGCAGACAGAGAACGCCGATGCCGACAAGATGAGGCAGATCCTGCAGTCGGTGCATCTTACCACCGAAAGATCTACCGTCGTGGAGGACTACAAGAAATACATCACCTCCACATGTGTGGTAAACAGCCTGGGAGAGACGGTGGAAGGCGCCGACGCTTTCGCCATCAACGTGGCAGTGGAAGCCAAAAAGCCGGCAAGCGAGCGCATGCTCCCTGTGTATATCTGCACCCTCCCCGACGCAGGCACCAAATACATTATCCCGCTGGCCGGAATGGGCCTCTGGGGACCTATCTGGGGCTATGTGTCGCTTGACAGCGACGGCACCACGGTCTACGGAGCCTTCTTCGACCATCAGGGGGAGACCCCGGGGCTGGGAGCCGAAATAACCAAGCCCGCTTTCACAGACCAGTTCAACGGCAAGCAAATGTTCAAAAACGGCATGTTCCTCCCCATCACGGTAGTCAAGAAAGGACAGCTTCCGCAGGGAGATATGGACTACGTGGACGGCATATCTGGCGGCACCATCACCTCCAAAGGTGTGGGAGCCATGCTCGACGAGTGCCTCCAGCCGTACAAGGCTTATCTTGAATCACTCAGCAAACAATAACACGCCATGGCAGATAAAGTAAGCAACAGGGACATATTTTTCAACCCCTTCTCTAAAGACAATCCCGTAATAGTGCAGGTGCTCGGCATCTGCTCCTGTCTGGCGGTGACAGCCAAACTCGAACCGGCCCTCGTGATGGGAATCTCGGTGATCGCGGTACTGGCCTTCTCCAATGTGATAATCTCACTGATACGCAACACCATACCCACCAACATCCGCATCATCGTGCAGCTTGTGGTGGTTGCAGCCCTCGTGATCATAGTAAACCAGCTCCTTCTGGCCTATGCATACGACGTGAGCAAACAGCTGTCGGTGTTCATCGGCCTCATCATCACAAACTGTATCCTGATGGGACGCCTCGAGGCATTCGCGATGGGCAACAAGCCCTGGCCGGCGTTTCTCGACGGTGTCGGCAACGGCATTGGCTACACCATCATCCTGGTGATCGTAGGCTTCTTCCGCGAATTGCTCGGAAGCGGCAGCCTGCTCGGCTACAAGGTGATACCGCAGAGCTGGTATGACGCCGGCTATGCAGACAACGGCCTTATGATCCTCCCCCCGATGGCTCTTCTGGTGGTGGCATGCATAATCTGGGTTCACCGCTCTTACAACAAGGAGCTGCAGGAAAAATAACGCATCTCCCTCAAAAATCACTCAGCAAAATCTAACGCTTCTAACCAGACAGCTTAAATGGAAAATCTGAACCTATTCATACGGTCGATCTTTGTTGACAACATGGTGTTCGCCTACTTCCTCGGCATGTGCTCTTTCCTGGCCGTGTCGAAGAACGTCAAGACAGCCTTCGGCCTGGGTGTGGCGGTCACTTTCATGCTTGTGATAACCCTCCCGATCAACTACCTTCTGGAAAACTATGTGCTCCGTGAAGGCGCTCTCAGATGGCTCGGCGAAGATTTCGCCACAGTCGACCTCAGCTTCCTGTCACTGATCATGTTCATCGCCGTGATCGCCTCCATGACACAACTCGTGGAGATGGCCGTCGAGAAATACTCCCCCTCGCTCTACGCCTCGCTCGGCATCTTCCTGCCGCTGATCGCGGTGAACTGCGCCATCCTCGGCGGCTCTCTCTTCATGCAGCAGAGAGATTTCGGCAGCGTGTGGACCGCCACCTGCGCCGGCGCCGGATGGGGCATCGGCTGGCTTCTGGCCATTACCGCCATCGCCGCCATACGCGAGCGAGTAACCACCTATTCCAACGTTCCCGCACCCCTGCGCGGCATAGGCATCACTTTTATCATCTGTGCCCTGATGGGAATAGCTTTCATGAGCTTCCTCGGCATAAAATTATGATAACCTTCACAACACAGTTTAAGAAATGACTTTATTACAGCTCTCACAACTTGGAGCCACGCTGCTTTCGGGTATCGGCATCTTCCTTGCCATCACACTGCTGCTCGTGATAGTGCTCCTCGTGGCCAAGCGCTACCTTGTCAGCTCGGGCAAGGTTACGGTCACCATCAACGACGACAAGAAGGTGGAGGTTGAATCGGGACGCCCGCTGCTCTCGGCTCTCGCCACCCAGAACGTGTTTCTCCCCTCGGCCTGCGGCGGCAAAGGCAGCTGCGGCCAGTGCAAGGTGCGTGTCACTGAAGGGGGCGGCGAGATACTGCCCACCGAGGCCGTACACTTCACCCGCAAGGAGATCAAGGACAACTGGCGCCTCGCATGCCAGGTGAAAGTGAAAAACGACATCGATATCAAGGTACCCGCCTCGGTGCTCGACATCAAGGAATACGAGTGTACCGTGGTATCGAACAACAACGTGGCCACCTTCATCAAAGAGTTCATCGTGGCTCTTCCAGAAGGCGCACACATGAACTTCATCCCCGGATCTTACGCACAGATCAAGATACCCCCCTTCAATATCGACTACGACAAGGATATCGACAAAGCCTCCATCGGCAAGGAGTATCTGCCGGCATGGGAGAAATTCGGTCTGTTCAACCTCAAGTGCG
>CADFRV010000134.1 GCA_902836725.1 Muribaculaceae bacterium | reverse complement strand
CTTCCCACGGAGTATGCGTGGAAAATACTCCCGGCCAGAATTCAAATGCGGTAGCCGAACTTGTTTTCGGGCTTGCCGTGATGGCCGTGCGCAACATGTATAACGGTACATCGGGCACCGAACTCAAGGGGAAGAAACTGGGCATTCATGCTTTCGGACAGGTAGGACGTAATGTAGCCCGTATCGCAAAAGGATTCGGAATGGAAGTTTCTGCGCTTGATCCCTATTGCCCGGATGAAGTGATGAAGGAAGCCGGTGTGGAACCTATACATTCAATAGAGGAGCTTTATCGGAATAATAAAATCGTGTCGCTTCATATCCCTGCCACTGATGAAACTCGCAAATCCGTAGGATATGATCTGATCACACTGATGCCAAAGAACGGTGTGCTTGTCAATACAGCACGAAAAGAGGTCATTGATGAGGATGGATTGCAGAAAGCCCTCCGTGAACGTCCCGACCTGAAATATGTCGCCGACATAAAACCGGACAATGCAGCCGATCTGGAAGCAGAATTTGCAGGCCGCGTATTCTTTACTCCCAAGAAGATGGGTGCGCAAACCGCAGAAGCGAATATCAACGCCGGTATAGCTGCCGCCAATCAAGTGGTGGCATTCCTGAGAGACGGCATAGATCGCTTCCGGGTGAACAAATGAGAATATTCCATATATATTATACGGGACGCCATGGCTGTTTAAAGTCTGGCGTCCCGTTACGCCGATAATCCAATCCAAGTATTCCGATATCAATGACAGATACAGACAAAAACGGATGCCGCCTTATTGCGGAATGTATGTCTGCTTATGGTGTGAGGCACATCGTCACTTCGCCAGGTAGCCGGAACGCGCCGCTTATCATGGCATTTGTGCGCCGGAAGTTTTTCAAGGTGCATTCTGTCGTGGATGAGCGTTCTGCCGCATTCATTGCATTGGGTATAGCGGAAATAACCGGTGAGCCGGTAGCTGTGGTGTGCACTTCAGGGACGGCTGTATTGAATTATGCCCCGGCATTGGCAGAAGCGTTTTACCGGAATATTCCACTGATAGCGATAAGTGCAGACCGTCCAGTGGAATGGATTGGTCAGAATGACAGCCAGACGATACATCAATCGGGCATTCTACCGGAGATATTACGTAAAAGCGTTGATATAAAAGGGGAAATATGTGCTGAAGATGAAATCTGGTATTCAAACCGCATGCTCAATGATGCAATGCATGCTGCGCTGTTTGGAGTAAAAGGCCCGATACATATAAATGTATCGCTGTCTATGCCGCTGACAAACACGGTATCAATCTCCGACAATGATTTCCTGTTTCATAAAATAGAACGAATAGGATGCTGTGACCGTGTCTCCATGGCACAGGTTCGTGAACTGGCTGAGTACTGTCATGAGAAACGTATTCTGGTGGTATGTACGGTCAATGAACCTGAAAACAAGATAAACCGTGCTCTTGGATTGCTCGCTTCACTGCCGAATGCCGCAGTAATAGCCGAAGGGATATCCAATGTTCATGCCAAAGATGTACATTACGCCTGTGACTTCCTTTTCACTTCGTCTGCCGAGGAATATTCCGCCATGGGACTGGTGCCTGATCTGATAATAAGTTTCGGAGGACCTGCAGTTTCCGTCAATCTGAAAAAATTCCTTCGGGACACAAATATCGCCGAACACTGGCATGTGGGAGAAACTGATTGCGCAATTGACTGCTTCCGAAAGCTTACAATGAGAGTGGAGATCGCTCCGGAAGGATTTTTCCCACGTTTTGCATCGGCCATGGCACATAGATGTAGATGCCACAGAACAGACTGCGGGTATGCGGGGATATGGCACAGATACGCAGACAGTAAACTGAAAGAAGTACGCACATACATGCGTGGGGAAGGGTCGCATGTATGGAATGCATATCTTGCAATGAACCGTATTATGAATGGAATTCCATCAGACTGGAATATTCAACTGAGTAATGGTATGACTGTACGGTATGCGCTTGCGTGTGATAGTATAGCTGACAGACACAGAGTGAACGGAAACAGGGGTACGAGCGGTATTGACGGAAGTGTGTCAACGGCTGTCGGGGCTTCGATCGCTTATAAAGGTATTACTCTGCTGATTACCGGAGATATGAGCATGCAATATGATATAGGTGCGCTGGCATCCAATATGGTATCGCCGCACATTAAAATCATTGTATTCAATAACGGTGGAGGAGGAATATTCAAGTATGTAAAGACTACACGTGACCTGCCGGAAGCAAACAGCTATTTCTGTTGTGACACTGATCTGCCTATGAAAAAGATTGCCGATGCATATGGATTCAGATATCTGTGTGCATCTGATGACAAACAGTTGCTGGATTCGCTGGATAAACTGCAATCTATCAATGAGCGTCCTGTAATACTGGAAATATTTACAGATGCTGAGACAGATGCAGAAGTGTTCGGGCACATATGTAAAAATAAATAGTAAGAAGATGTAAGATAGAAAAATATAACGCGATATGAATATTAAGTGGGAAACAATAAAAGAATATGAAGATATTCTTTTTGAACGCTATAACGGCATCGCAAAAATAACGATCAATCGCCCTGAAGTCTACAATGCATTCAGACCTAAAACCAATTTTGAAATGCTTGAGGCAATGAATTATTGCCGCAACAACCAGGAAATCGGCGTGATCATACTTACAGGTGCCGGCGATAAAGCATTCTGCTCGGGTGGTGACCAACATTACAAGGGGCTGGGAGGATATGTGGATGCGGATGGCACTCCACGTCTGAATGTACTGGAACTTCATAAAGCTATCCGATCGATTCCGAAACCGGTCATAGCCATGGTCAACGGTTATGCTATCGGTGGGGGCAATGTGTTGAATGTAGTTTGTGATTTGTCCATAGCATCTGAGAATGCACGTTTCGGCCAGACCGGACCTAAGGTCGGCAGCTTTGACGCCGGATTCGGATCTTCATACCTGGCTCGTTGTGTAGGACAGAAAAAGGCTCGTGAAATCTGGTATCTTTGCCGTCAATATACGGCAAAAGAGGCATTGGAAATGGGCATGATCAATGCCGTGGTTCCCTTTGACAGACTTGAGGAGGAAACGGTGGAATGGTGCCAGACAATATTGAAACGTTCCCCGATGGCAATAAGAATGATCAAACGCGCCTTGAATGCAGAGCTTGACGGACAGGCCGGCCTCATGGAATTTGCAGGGGATGCCACATTGATGTATTACCTGATGCCCGAGGCACAGGAAGGTAAAAACGCTTTCCTTGAAAAGCGCGATCCTGATTTCGAACAGTTTCCGAAATTTCCCGGATAAAGAGTAAGATATGCTTCAAGCGGAATACCGGCATGTAATCCTGCATTTCAAGGAGACAGCAATCACATCGCGCTCCAGAATGGATGCAAAGGATACGTATGTTATCAAACTGACAGATACAGATATTCCAGGAAGATGTGGAATAGGGGAGTGTGCCTTATTCCGAGGCTTGAGCGCTGAGGACACTGCCGGATATGAGCGTATGCTTGCGAAAGCATGCGCCTGTCCGACAGATCTACCGGAAATATCCTCTATACGTTTCGGATTTGAAAGTGCGTTGGCGGACCTGCAGACTGGAGGATTGCAGAGATTATATGATACTCCATTCACACAGTCTGAAAAATTCATAACAATCAATGGACTGATATGGATGGGTGACAAGAATACCATGCGGAAGCGGATAGCCCAGAAAATCGAGCAGGGATTCGGATGTGTGAAATTGAAGATCGGGGGTATTTCATTTGATGAAGAAACAGAGCTACTTGCCGGAATCAGACGTAATTTTTCTCGGTCGGAAATTGAGCTGCGTCTTGATGCCAACGGGGCATTTTCAACACATGACGCTCTTGATAAGTTAAACCGGCTTGCATCTTTTGATATACACTCCATTGAACAACCGATCAAACCAGGCCAATGGGAGGCCATGGCAGAATTGTGCGAAAAGTCTCCGATACCGATAGCATTGGATGAAGAGCTTATCGGTTACACCGGAATGGCGCAAAAGGTAGCTCTCCTAGATATGATAAAACCGTCATATATCATATTAAAACCCTCGCTTTGCGGAGGATTTGCAGAAGCGGACAGTTGGATTGCCATGGCAGAAGAAAGAAATATAAGATGGTGGGCAACATCTGCCCTTGAGTCCAATATCGGTCTGAATGCCATTGCACAATGGGTCTCCACTTACGATACGCAGATGCCGCAGGGACTTGGAACCGGGCAGCTGTACAAACAGAATTTCAGTACTCCGCTAAAGTTAGAGGGGGAGAAAATGTTTTGTATTGACAGAAATATCGACTCTACGTCGCTATGGGAAGAGACAAACAGGATGCTCATATGACAAGTATTTCAAGATCTATTCTTACACAAGAATACGAACAGTTTCAAAAAGAATGGCTGTCTTCTGAAACAACCATTCAGGCTCATACGTCTGGCTCTACCGGAATTCCCAAGCAGATATTGCTTGCAAAAAACGACATGTTGAATTCGGCAAAAGCGACCAACCGTTTTTTTGGAATTGACAGGCATTCATATCTCTTTTCCCCGTTGTCGGCTAACTATGTCGCGGGAAAAATGATGTATGTGCGGGCATATGAAGCTGCCTGTACATTCATATCGGAGTCCCCGTCCAATATGCCGCTGAAGAAGTTGCCAGATGGTATTGAGAGAATAGATCTGATGTGTGTGGTGCCTTCGCAGGCGGAAAATCTTCTTAATAATGATCTTACAAAAAAACACGTCAAGAATGTAATTGTAGGTGGGGCGCCTATGACAGAACGATTGGAAACACAATTGTCAGGTATGCCCTGGAATACCTATGTCACCTATGGGATGACGGAAACATGCAGTCATGTAGCTTTGCGAAAAGCGGGTAGTCAGGTTTATAATGCTCTCCCGGGAATACAATTCTCCACGGACAGGCGAAACTGTCTTATAATCTCTGCCCCGGCTTTCAGTTTCGGAACTTTGGTGACCAATGATGTAGTGCATATAGAAAGTCCGACTTCATTTAAGTGGATCGGGCGGTATGATAACGTAATAAACTCGGGCGGTATAAAATTCTGTCCGGAGGAACTGGAGTTTTTATTGGCAAAAGAGTTGCCTGTGCCGTTTTATATCCATAAAGTCCCTCATGACAAATGGGGAGAGGCGGTTGGCCTTACACTCGAAGATCCGCATAATAAAATACCCACTGAAACCATACTTGGTATATGCCGGAATTTACTTCCCAGGTATGCAGTCCCCTCTGTCATAAACAGAGTTGCGGAATTGCCGCGCACCGCAAACGGGAAACTGCGACGTTAAGGGTATATATACAAGTTGTGACAGTATCCTGGAATAGACAAAATCATAATTGGCAGGTTATTTAGCAAGATAAATCAGATTAATGGTGCCAAAAAACATCCTTCAGATAAAGCGGCGTTCCGATTTCCGGGAGTGGCTCACGAAAAACAGCCATACTGAAAAAGAGTGCTGGATAAATGTAAAACGTGGGAAAACTCCGCCGGAAGACACCTTGTGGTATCTTGATGCCGTGGAAGAGGCTTTATGTTTCGGATGGATTGACTCTACAGTCAAGACTGTCAATGGAATAACCCTTCAACGTTTCGGGCCGCGAAGCAAGAACGGGAGATGGACAGAATTAAATAAGGAACGTTGTCGCCGGCTCGGAAAACTTGGCATGATGACAGACAGAGGGTATGCGGCATGTCCGGATCTGGATGCGGAATTTGTTATTGAGACAGAGATTATCGACGCATTCACCGCCAATCCTGTAGCCTGGCATAATTTCATGGCATTTCCAGGACTTTATCAACGTGTCAGAATCGATAATATCCAAAGACAAAAGGGCGCCCGACATATATTTGAAAGCAGGCTGCACAAGCTAATCGAAGCCAGCGAGCGAGGTGAAATGATCGGTGACTGGCATGATTGCGGGCGCCTGATTGATTATTAGGTGTCATTGCTATGGTCAAGGATCTAAAAAATATGTCGTTGGAAGAACTTTGGGAACTGTTTCCGATAGTTCTATAAAAATGTATATACAGTCTGGGATTCGTCTAAAGGAAAGATAATAATTACACACAAGTCTGCGTTATCATAATGTTTTCTAAGGTTTGGGACACATCAAAGACTGTCCTGTTTTATTAACTGGTAATCAAATCACAATGACAAAAGTATCTGCGCCTAAACGGCCGCCCCTGTGGGCCGCCCTTTTACCTATTATAATACTTCTTGTAAGCCTTATCGTTATAATAGCGATAGAAGGAGCTGATGCTATTAACCAATGGTCATCCTCCTCGCTCCAGTGTGTATCGGGCGTCGCGCTTATTTTAGCCTATATGACGGGAGCACTTACCTCAAGAGGTATGAAAGTGGGAGGGGCAAGAAGCGGATCACAGATCCTGCCTGCGGTTCCTATGCTCATATGCATAGCCATGATAGCCACTACCTGGATGCTTTCAGGGGTAGTGCCTACATTGATAGAATATGGATTACGACTACTTTCCCCTAAATTATTTCTCGCGATAACATGCTGTGTGTGCGCGCTTGTCTCTGTGCTTACCGGCAGTTCCTGGAGCACAATCGCGACAATTGGAGTTGCTTTTATGGGGATAGGTAAATTAATGGGATACAGCGACGGCTGGATAGCGGGTGCGATAATTTCCGGAGCATATTTCGGTGATAAAATATCACCGTTGAGTGATACTACCGTTGTGGCTTCATCGGCATGCGGCGTAGACCTGTTCAAGCATATCCGTTACCTGATGCTGTCGTCTATGCCCGCTATTACAATGGCAG
>CADFRV010000133.1 GCA_902836725.1 Muribaculaceae bacterium | reverse complement strand
GGCGTTGTCGCTCCCAGAGCGATCCCGGCAGTATACGTCTTCACACCGGCCTGAAGATCATCGATGCGCTTTGTTGCCCGGCCGCTGCATACGATCATCACGCCTGTTGCCAATGGATCCAAGGTACCGGCATGCCCGACCTTAAGTTTCTTCACTCCCACCTTGCGCAGACGGGAAGATAAAATATTCCGGACCTTTTTGACAACATGGAACGATGACCAGCCGTATGGCTTGTCTATGATGAAAATCTCACCGTCAATGGGTCTAAGCGTCATTATATTTGAAGTTTTGGCAAAGTACAATTACCAGCATATGCATAATATGCCGACGGCAAGACAATATATAGAGAACCACACGAGTTTACCACGCGACACAAGGCTTATCATCCATTTGCATGCCAGGCAACCGACTATGAAAGAGGCCATAAAACCTATTATCATGGGCAGAACTCCAACCGGGGAATCTATTTCGCCGGGCGCAGCTTTCAGTATCTTGACAAGGCTTAGAAGCGCTTCCCCGAGAATAGGTATGATCACCATAAAAAATGAGAATTGCGCCACTTGCTCCCGTTTGTCACCAAGTATGATACCGGTGGCTATCGTTGTGCCGGAACGGCTCAGGCCCGGCAACACCGCTATGGCCTGACCGATACCGATTATGAACGCGTCTGACCATGAGATATTGCGCCCGGAGCGTGCATTGCTCCTGAACTCCTTGTTTCTGAAAAAATGTGCGAAGGCAAGAAGGAAAGCGGTCACGCAAAGACAGATACCTACCGTCAGCAGATTATTTCCGCCATCTTCCGATACACCGAAAAACGTTGATATCTCTTCTTTGAAAAACAGTCCCACTATACCTACCGGAATACAAGACAACAACAGCTTGCCTACATATGTGGTGTTTTCATCTCGCCGCAATGTGAAAAAGGAGGTGCACAACGGCACAAACCGACGCCACAGCACTACAATGGTAGACAAAACCGTAGCCACATGCAGTACAAGATCAAACTGCAAAGAATCAGCTCCAGACATTTTCAGTCCCAGAATCTGACTGAAAATTTCAAGATGTCCGCTCGAACTTATAGGAAGATATTCCGCCAACCCCTGGACAATCCCCAAAATAAGCGCTTCAAACCAATCCATATCTGTATGGCATTATTTTTTTGTTTCTGTGTTTTTATTCCAGGAGACCGGATTATTTATCTGATTTCTTTTCTCTCCCGGGACGCACAATAATCGATATTCCCATAGCCACAAAGCCGATAAATGCCAGAGTCGGGCCGATGACTATACGACGCGCGCTGAATATGTCGGGGTTGAATTCCTCTGTGGAAGCTCCTCCGAGCATCAACAAAAAACCGATGATGATAACAGCACCTGATACCGCCATCCAGATAAAATTTTTTCTACACAACGGAAATTCCGAATCAGTCTCCTTTAGCAGACCTTTTGCCTTGTCTGAGACACCTTTATCCAGTGCAGATTTCGACGCTATGGACATAATTGAAAATATGTATAAGATTGTTCTTTAAATTTTATTGAATTGTTGGACGAATGGCTATCAGTCAAACATCTCGTCATAGTTTTTACGCAGATACCGGTTCGTTGCGAAAAAGGCAGCTATCGCACATATCAATACTCCCAGCACTATCATACAACCACAGATAATACCTATTGCCGACCACGGCAAAAAGGTTGTTATGAGATTCTTTTCCCAACTGTCCGCCCACACTGCAAGCGCGCAAAGAAGACCGGAAGCAAGCACTCCAGAAATCACACCCTGCCAGCAATTGATCAGGATAAACGGACGCCGGATAAATCCGCCAGTGGCGCCTACAAGTTTCATCGTATGTATTAGGAAACGCCGTGAGTACACGGTAAGACGCACGGTATTGTTGATCAGGACAAATGAAATCAGCAACAACGCGCCTGCGATGACTACCAGTATGAGATTCAGATATTGCGCATTACGGCTGATATTGCCGATCATCTCGGTATTTGCAGTAGCTTCATCTACTTGCGGCATGGCATTCCATATAGCCACTATCGCGGTAATGCTGTCTACATTGGCATAATCCTCTTTCATTCGGATTTCAAGCATAGGGGCATAAGGGTTAACTCCCAGAAGCTCAACCAGCTCGTCGCCATCTTCCTTGGTCTCCTCCGCCATAACCTCCTCGGCGGAAAGATATTTGTAATCAGAGATATATGGAGCGTTGTCACAGAGGCTCTTAAGCGACTCCACACCTGCGTCCCCGACACTGTCGGCGAGAACCACAGTAAAGCCCATTTTCTCCTTTATTTGACGATTAATGCCGTGAAACGTTGTATTTAATGCGCCTACCAGACCGATTATGAAGAGTACGAGCATCACACTGATAGTTGATGTCACGTAATCTCCCCACCCTGCCAGGCGGTTACGTTTTTTGCTGTTCATAATACCTTAGATGGAATAACCTTTGGTGCAAGGATTCTTAACATATGCCCTACACGGCATAATCATCCAAATCATTGCAAAATTACAACATGAGATCGCCCATGTCAAGCCTTTTAACAACTTTTGTACTTTAGGCACACACTGCCGCCATGAATCATTATACCAGCTCGCAAAGCAAAGTCGCGGATGAACTGCCGGTTACACGCACTTTCACCAGATCGCCTACATGGAAATCGCCCGCAGGAAATACCGCGGCCTTATTTTGCGATGTACGGCCCATCCACTGGGAAGTGCTTCGTTTCGACACGCCTTCTACCAGAACTTCGAAAACCTTCCCTACATCCGCGGCGTTCGAGGCGGCCGAAAGCGAATTCTGAAGAGCTATCATGCGGTTCAGACGCTCGACTTTCACATCTTCAAGCACATTGTCGGGCATTGTACGGGCTGCCAGCGTACCTGGTCTCTCGGAATACTTGAACATAAAGGCCGAGTCAAAGGCTGCCTCCTCCATAAGCGACAATGTCTGCTGGAAATCTTCCTCAGTCTCATTATGGAAACCTGTAAAAAGGTCTGTCGAAATCCCGCAGTCAGGTATTCTTGAACGAATGGCTTTTATGCGATCCAGATACCATTCCCTGGTATATTTACGGTTCATGGATTTCAGCACTGAGTTACTGCCTGATTGTACCGGCAGATGTATATGCTTGCATATATTGGGGTAACGTGCCACCACGTCTATTGTCTCGTCACTCATATCCTTGGGATGTGAGGTTGTAAACCTGATGCGCATGTCAGGTGCTGCTTCAGCAACGATCGACAGCAATTTCGGGAAAGTCACATCTCCGCTTTCGGGATCTGAAAAATGATAGCTGTTTACATTCTGCCCCAGAAGGGTTACCTCACGGAAACCTTTACGACGCAGATCCTCAACCTCGCCGAGGATACTCCCCACCTCGCGGCTACGCTCCCTGCCGCGTGTATATGGCACAATACAATATGAGCAGAAATTGTTGCAACCACGCATTATGCTCACAAAGCCGCTGACCCTGTTGCCGCTTATACGGCTCGGAATCACATCCCGATATGTCTCGGTTGTGCTAAGCTCCACATTGATGGCTTTCTGGCCTGCTTCTACCGCGGCAAACAGGTTGGGGAGATCAAGATATGCATCAGGGCCGGCCACAAGGTCCACACCATGTTCATTTATAAGCACATCTTTCACACGCTCCGCCATGCAGCCGATGACCCCGACAATAAACTGCCTGCCACCTTTCCGCCGGCGTAATGACGAAAAATATTGCAGCCGCGAAAAGATCTTCTGCTCGGCATTGTCGCGTATGGAACAAGTGTTGAGAAG
The DNA here is from genome assembly GCA_902836725.1 of Muribaculaceae bacterium. Lineage (GTDB taxonomy): Bacteria > Bacteroidota > Bacteroidia > Bacteroidales > Muribaculaceae > UBA7173. The sequence goes on along the minus strand of CADFRV010000133.1, from coordinate 3,092 downwards.
CACCGCATCAGCGCTCTCCACATCAGCGGCAGGCGTATAGCCGGCCATACCCATCACGGAAGCTACAACCTCGCTGTCGGCCACATTCATCTGGCAACCATAGGTCTCTATATATAGTTTTTTCTCGACGCTCTCCTTATCAGCCGCATGAACGGCCTCATTGCGGCATTTGTTTTCTTTGTCCATATCAATGATTAATCATCCGGAACTTCCACACGCTAAATTCTCTGGCGGCATATCCCCGTGAGGTTTTGTGCTGAAAAACATGCATACAAAATTTGCCAGATGGCGGCAAAAGCCCTATTTTTGTGCAAAAATAATAAAACAGTACCGTTCCCACAAAATCCACAGATACAAAATTAGAATCATCAGGACATACGGGAAGCAGGACACAATAAAATATTATCACCTTAAAGTTTGCTATGGCTTATAATTTTATCACCGCAAAGGAAGCGGCTGAGATGATTAACAACGGTGACACCATCGGCCTGTCGGGCTTTACAGCACCCGGTGTACCAAAGTCGATTCTGGAGGAAGTGGCACACAAAGCCGCCGCTGAGCATGAGCAGGGTCGTGAATTCAAGGTAAATATATTCACCGGCGCATCCACAAATGACCATGTGGACGGTATACTTGCCAGAAACAATGCGATAAACATGCGCGCACCCTACCAGAACACACCTGATCTGCGCAAACGCATCAACGCGCATGACGCACACTATTTCGACCGTCACCTTTCCGAGATGGCCCAGGAAACAAGATATGGTTTTTATGGCGATACTGACATAGCTGTAATAGAGGCGGCCGCGATCTCGGAAGACGGAGAAGTGCTGCTCGGATGCGGTCTCGGCAATATACCCACCTATGCTCCCCGTGCCAAACACATCTTCATAGAACTCAACGAGGCGCTTCCCCAGTCGCTTCTCGGCATGCATGACATTTATCTGCCGGCCGATCCCCCCTATCGTCGCGAAATCCCCATCTACAGCCCCAGTGACCGTGTAGGGCGCCCGACACTGAAAATAGATCCGTCGAAAGTACGTGGCATCGTGCGCACAAACATGCTCGACGGAGTGAAACCGTTTACCAAACCTGACGCTATATCCGAGAAAATCGGAGCAAACGTAGTGCAGTTCCTTGTAAGCGAATACCAGAAAGGGCGAATACCCAAAGAATTCCTTCCGCTCCAGAGCGGCGTAGGCAATGTGGCGAATGCCGTTCTCCACTACCTGTGCATGGATAAAGAGCTTCCCAACTTCATGATGTATACCGAAGTGGTGCAGGATTCCGTTCTCGAGCTTCTCCGTGCAGGCAAATGTACTTTCGCAAGCACATGCTCAATGACTTTCTCCGACGATGTGGAACGTCAGCTTTTTGCCGACCTTGATTTCTTCCATGACAAGATCCTGATGCGTCCTGCGGAAATATCAAACAATCCGGAAATCATCCGTCGACTCGGAGTCATTGCCATGAATACCGCACTGGAAGCCGACATATTCGGATGCGTGAACTCCACACATGTGCTCGGCACACGCATGATGAACGGCATCGGCGGCTCCGGAGACTTCACCCGCAACGCCTATATCTCGATTTTCTCGTGTCCATCAGTGACAAAGGAAGGCCTCATCAGCAACATCGTGCCTATGGTATCGCATGCTGACCACAGCGAGCACTCAGTCGACATCCTTATCACAGACCAGGGTATTGCGGACCTGCGCGCGAAAGATCCGCTGCAGCGCGCACACGAGATAATAGAAAACTGCGCGCACCCCGACTACCGTCCCATACTGCGCGATTACCTGAAACTTGCCAAGGGAGGACAGACCCCTGCCACACTCCATGCCGCATACGAATTCCACACGGAATTCGCCAAATCAGGCGACATGCACAATGTAGACTTCTCCAAATTTGCATGACCGGGACATCATGCACCTTGCAGGTGCATGATTCATCCTACGTTCATAACCGACCTTTTTACCCTGATATAATACCACGAAGGCGTGCCGGGAAAAGATATTTCCCATGGCACGCCTTCGTGTGCCACTTGCAAAACGTTTCATCAAAATCGCCGAAAATGAGCTTTTCAACTTTCCGGGCCCGACTGAAACCATGGATGCTGCCCATCGCGATGTTGCTCGGCATAATATTCCACAATTACATCGGATATGTGGCATTTCTATCGAAATATATAATTTTCGTAATGCTGCTCATTACATATACCCGCCTTAAAATAAGCGACTTCCATATAGGAGCATATATCTGGTGGTTATTGGCGGCTCAGATATTGGGAGCTGTAGGTGCATATTTTCTTATCAAACCGTTAAACGAGCTTGTCGCCCAAGGAGTATTCATCTGTATAATATGTCCCACAGCCACAGCCGCACCCGTTATTACAGGAATGTTAGGGGGGTCTATCTCGAAAGTCGCCACATATTCGCTCTTCAGCAATATAGCCGTCGCCTTGCTGGCTCCCCCGTTCCTGTCATGGCTTGGTCCGGAAGGCGGCACTGACACCGCAATAACCTTCACGGATTCACTTTACAGAATATCAGTAACTGTACTTCCTCTGATACTCGGCCCTCTTGTTGTGGCTCTGATGATGGAGCGCTACGCTCCACGTGCCCACAAAACTCTTTCCACCCACCAGGGACTTTCATTCTATATCTGGGCTTTTGCACTGATCATAGTTGTGGGAAATTCCGTCAGCTTCATGCTCAAGGAGCCGGCCTCTATGATTCCGGTAATAATCATTCTGGCAATTGCATCCTTAGCTGCCTGTATAGCACAGTTCGCGGTAGGGAGAGCCATAGGAGGGAAATATGGCGACAAAATTTCCGGAGCACAAAGCCTCGGACAGAAAAACACTGTGCTGGCTATATGGCTGGCATTGTCTTATCTGAACCCAGTCGTATCGATAGCTCCCGCGGCATATGTGGCATGGCACAACACAATCAATTCATGGCAGATATATTGTCACGAAAAACGTGCCAGACCTTCCTGACGCAGTTATTTCATATAGGGCCGTATACAGCCCAAGCTAATTAAATCGTCACATTTTATATTCCCGCTTAACTTTTAGTAACTTAATACGT
>CADFRV010000132.1 GCA_902836725.1 Muribaculaceae bacterium | reverse complement strand
TTCACCTCTTTGGTCTTGCGGGTGTCCACGTCGTAGGAATGTACCGTAACAGACGAGTTGGGTTCCCCCGCTACAGGATATTTGTAGGAGAACACACCGGGGTAGAGGGCGAATTCCTCACGTGGATGGCACCATCCGCTGTATTCGCTGAAAGTGAACGTAGGCACGCGGCTTTCATCGTAACGCAGATAGCAGAGAGAGGTGTTGTCGGGCGCCCATGTCATGGAGCAGTCTGTGGAGAATTCCTCTTCGTATGTCCAGTCGGGAATGCCGTTGATAATGCGGTTTTTCTCCCCGTCCTCCGTCACCTGCACCTCGGTATCGTAGTCGGTTTTCTTAATGAAGATGTTGTTGTCGGCCACGAATGCCACCATGCGGCCGTCGGGGGAGAAGAGGGGCGCCTGCTGAAGCGGCATGGTCTTGCTCAGGGGGCGCAGTATGTTGCGTTTTATCTCGAACACATAGTATGCACCCTTGACGGAGCGGCGGTATACCGGGGTGGTATTGGTGCGCACCAGAAGTTTGCTGCCGTCCGGGCTTATTGTGAATGCGTCGATGCCGGAGATGGAGCTTTCACGGGTGTGTGTCACTTCAAGCACTGTCTCCACCTCTTTCCCGGTGGCTATGTCATATTTCACGATCTTTTTCCCTCCGTCGTCGAGGCGCAGGAATGTGGCGCCGTCCGGCATGAACTGCATGGCGCCGGGAGTGGCGGGCGTGTTGCCCGGATACACATATTCGCTGATCGAACTTACATCTATCACACCGGCAGGTGCCGATGCTGCTGCCGCAGAGGCGTTGACAGAGCCGGAGAGAACTGTCATGAACGCTCCGAACAAAGGATATAACAAACGTTTCTCTTTCATCTCATAAATCGAATTTCAGCCCTCGCGTATGTGTGATACGGCGGACTTGTCAGTTTCTTTTGCAATAACCCCGTTGCCCCTTTACCCTTTTACCAGAGCGACATCTGTGCCGGATGGTCGGGAGTGATCTTTCTGTCGGGCTCCTTGTAGCCGAACTCGTTGGAATCCTCCTGTCTTGTCTGAGGCGTCTTTTTCCCGGCGGGGGGAGTGGCTATCAGCCAGTCGGTTTCCTCTATGGTCTCGTCGATGGCCGATATGCGCACTTTCGGTTTGCGTCCTCTTTTGCCACCTTTCCGCTTCCCTTCGGCGGCCTCCGGCACCGGTGCCTTCTCTGTGGCGGCATCGCCGGAAGCGGTGAATATTTCCAGCGTGTCGGCTGTGTCGGCCATCGTCGGTTCCGATATCAGTGACGGAGTCTCTTGGGCATGCTCCGGGGCATGCTGTTTTTCGGCCTGTTTTCCGGCAATCGCTTTGAGGCGGTCTATCTCGGCACGCAGCAGGCTTTCCGCCCGTGCATGTTCGTATAGATTGTTTTCTATTGTCTTGCGCAGTGAGTCAGTCTGGTCTTCGAGCGTGCGGATGGTGTTCTCTTTTGCTGCGAGCACCTCGGCATACTCGTTTTTCTCCTGTTCCTGGCGTTTCAGCTGTTCGCCGAGCAGAAGCAACTCGTCTTTTTGGTGGCGCTGCACCGATTCGTTCTGCATGCGCGCCTCTTCAAGTTTGTCGAGTTGCGCGTGCATGTCTTCCACCACACGCAGGCTCTCGTTGGCCTCGTCAAGTTTCTCGGAGAGGGATGCGCGCTCGGCTTCCAGACGTGTGTTCTCGCTGCGGAGGGCGAGAAGCTCGTTGCGGGCCTGCTCGGCATCGTCGCGTGCCTCCACGGCCTTTGTCTGCAGTTCGTTTATCATTGCCCCGCCGAACTCATCCTTTACTTTTGCCTGTTCCAGGGCCTCGCGGAGTTTCTCCACTTCCGATGCGAGTTTGTCGGCATGGGCGCGGGCGGCTGCCAGAAGTTCGTCTTTCTCCGTGCTCTCCGATTGCCATGTCTCCATGCTTGAAGCGAGTTTGCGGCGGTTCATATCAAGAGCCATCAGGTTCTCTTTTGCCTCCCGCTCGGCTTTGGCGGTGAGTTCTTTCTGTGCGGAAAGTTCTTCTTTCAGGGTGTCTATGTCGTGTGTGAGTTCCTCCAGTTTCTCCACTACGGCTGCATCTGCATCTCCGTCTGAGGTTCCCCCTGTGAGTGCCGACACACGCAGTTTGTTCATCAGGCTTTTGTTCTCGAGCACATACTGCTCGTTTTCAGCCTGGAGTGTCGCGAGCTGTTTCTCGAGTTCGTGCAGACGCTCGTTGAGCGCACGTTTCTGCCTTTCGGCGCTCAACTGCAGTTTTTTTGATTCGGAACTGTCTGTCTCCTCTTTCTGTACCTTTTTGCGGAGTTCATCCATCTCCATCTGCATGCTGCGGCGCTCGTTTTCAAAACGCTGGCTGCAGTTTTTTCCCGCGCGTTCGGTAAGGTTTTCGATATATTCCTTCATGGAAGCGTCGAGCGCGCGGTAGAGGTATTCACGCTGGCTTTTCTCATCTACAGAGCTATGCAGGAAATCGGGGAGGGATTCATTGAATATCCTGACTACCGATTCAAAAATGGCGTCAGGGGTCACGGAGTTCTCTACAACAGCAGACATGGTATCGTCACCGGCAGAGGCAGCGGCCACTCCGTCAGGCTTGTCGTTGTCGGCATCCGTTTTCTCTGCCGTTTGTGCGGCAGGCTGCTCCTCACGCATCTGGGAAGCGGTCTTGTCGCAGCGGTCGCGCAACGGTGTGACACGTGCGTCTATACCTTCCAGCTCCTCCTCTTCCATCTCGGAGTCGCTGAACCCGAAAGCCCTTTTCAGCGTCTTTACGAAACTCATTTCACTCTGTTTTTTGTGGTTTCAGATCAAGGCGCTCTCTGCCGCCCATATCCGGTTATACTATCTCACAAAGATAAGAACTCCCATTGAATTATGCAATCAATGGGAGTTTTATTTATAAATATGTGTATAAGAAAGTTTCAAATAAAGTTCCAGATGGCGCACATGCCTGTGGCACTGCATGCGGCCTGGACGGATCAGGGTTTGCGTACAAGTCCGGCAGTGCGCCGCCCGTCGATACCTATCATTATGGGGGTGCTGAAATTGATGACGCGCACAAACTTGCTCTCATATTCCGCCGGCTGTGCGTCAAGGTATTCCTGATCCAGATAGTCGTCGGAGCCGAACGGGTTTACGGTGAAGTAGCCCACCCCGAAAGATGTGAGGTTCTGGAAGAAGTGCGTGCCCTGGCTCGGCTCTATGCGGTAGTTGTTGAGGGCGGTCTCCACAATGAGGCGTGCCGCCGATATGTCGGCCCAGCGCACCGGCACACCGAGGGCATCGTCGCTCGAGCCCCATCTTCCGGGGCCTATTAGGATGTATCCCTCGCCGCTGTCGAGCATCTTTCTGTTTATTTCGGCGATCTCGGCCGCTATGGCGCGGTTGTTGAACGAGCAGAATGTGTCGGGACGCACATATACGATGCGTGTTATGTTGTCTGTGGTGCCATGTCCGAGCGCCGTGTTGCTGCGGAGTATAAGCTCGCTGTCGGGTAGAGACATAAGCTCCTCGTCCACATCCTCCTTGCGGTCTATGATGGGGCGGATCTGGAGCCAGTATATGTGTCCTTTCTGTTCGCCTTCGTTCTCTATGTTTCCGGCAAACTCTATCTCTACCGGGCGCTGCATGGCGTGCTGCCCCTCGGTAAGCATGAGGTTCACAGCATCTGCCAGCGGGAAGGCGTTGTCGCGGAGTATGTTGGCGAAAGTGATGACCTTCCTGCCGCGTCCCTCGGCGCTGTCACGTATCATCTGGTCGTTGGGATCGTATGTGGAGGCCATCAGGCGCAATGCGTCGGTATCCTTGAAATCCTGCACGTTGGCACGGGTGAGGTTGAAACTGTCGTCTACTTTGAAGTTGCCGTTCACTTCGTTGAGATTCAGGCAGTAAAGCTCGCGCTGTGTGTCGCGCAGCGCCAGGTCGAGTGTCGATGTCTGCAGTACCTTGTGGGGATGGCGCGGCGAGAACCGGAGTGCGCGCCCTCCGTCAACGATATATTTGCCAAGACCTACGGCCACTTCGGCCACACCCTCCTCGGGAAGCTCGTCGTTGAGCGGGTAATAGTTCAGTGAACGTCCCACACCGGCAAACGACGGGAAATAATATCCGTCATATTCCTTGCCTACCACCTCCTGGATGATGACCGCCATTTTTTCCTGGTCAATCACGTTGGAGGTGGCTGTCATGTATGCCTTGCTCTCGGCATAGAATACCGATGCGTATACCCCCTTTATGGCGTCTGTGAGAAGTTTGCGCATGCTCTCCCCGTCTTCCACATGGGGAATCATGTATGTGGAGTAGACCCCTGCGAATGGCTGGTAATGGGAGTCTTCGAGAATGCTCGAACTGCGCACGGCAAGGGGGCGGTTCACCACCTCGGTCAGTGCCAGAAGATCGTCGCGCACCCTTTCGGGAAGCCGCCCTTTGAGGAAAGCGGAGAGTATCTCTTCATCTGATGCGTTGCTCAGGGCCAGAGGGTAGAGGTCGTTGTCGGCCATGAACTCGTCGAAAATATCGGTACAGAGCACCACGGTGCGCGGTATGGTGATGGTGACGCCGTGGAAATTGTCGCACTCGGGATGTTTCTTGATTATCGAGTCAATGAATGCCAGGCCGCGTCCTTTGCCTCCGAGGGACCCTTGTCCTATACGGGCGAAATTGGAGTAGTAGTCGAACCGGTCTTTCCTGAACTCTGCCACCACACCACGGTTCTTCATCTTGCGGTATTTGACGATGAGGTCGAAGAACAGCCGTTTTACGGCAGGCGCTTCCTCAATGGAATTGAACCGGTGCCATTTCACGATATCGGCGATAGGGAACATGGCGCGGGAATACAGCCAGCGCGAAATGTCGTTGCGGCGTGAATGGTAAAGAAGTGATGCCGACGGGATGTCGTACATACGCTTTTGCAGTTCGTTGACCGACGACACGCGCATTATTTCTTTCCCGGTTTCAGGGTCGAGGAAACGGAAATCGCCGAACCCGAAGCATTTCATTATGGCCTGTCCCAGATCCACAGGGAGTTTCTTGGATGTCTTGTCAAGGAACACGCCGTCGAAACTGCCTACGCGGCTCCGGTTCTCGCTTTCGGTGGACTCCACGATAATGGGCAGGTAGGGATCGCGTGAGCGCACGAACTCCGAGAATTTCAGGCCGGCATGGGGATCTTTCACCCCCTCGCGCATGAAACTTACGTCGGTTATGACGCCGAGCATCTTGTCTGAGAATTTCTCGTAAAGTGTCATGGCCTCCTCGTAGTCGCGCGCGAGTATCACCTTGGGGCGCCCGCGCATGCGCAGCATTTTCTCATGCTCGTTGAGCGCCTCGGTAGAGAAGATCACACTCTGTTTGAGCAGGAATTTATATAGATGGGGGAGAATGGACGAGTAGAAACGCACCGAGTCCTCTACCATGAGGATCATCTGCACTCCCACCCCGAGCACATCGTTGTCGGCGTTCATCTTGTCCTCGAGCAGCTTGATTATCGCGAGAAGGAGATCCACATTGCCGAGCCATGAGAACACGTAGTCAACTCCGCTCAGGTCTTCCGACGCGATGCGCCGTGAGACCTCTTTGGAGAAAGGTGTGAGCACTACCACAGGCACATGCGGATGCGCCTCTTTGAGTGCCTTGGCGGTGATGAACGTATCGCTGATGTCCATACCCGGCATGGCGATTACCAGGTCGAAATGTTTTTCGGCCATTGCCGCCAGTGCCTCGCTGATGTGCGACACGCGGGTGATGCGGGGAGGGGAGGAGAGGTTGAGGGCCACATATTCGTTATATAGCTGTTCCTCCACACGGCCATCCTCTTCCATCATAAACGCGTCGTAGGGAGCGGCCACAAGAAGCACATTGAAAATACGGCGTTGCATCAGATTCTGAAAAGCGGTATCTTTCAGATAAAGCTGGCTCAGCGATTCTTCGTTCATTGCACTCTGCTGATTGGTTGTATCGTAACCCCTTTCCAATCCCATAATTGTAAAATTCAGTGGTGTGTTTATATCATAAAAGCGCAGGAGGCTGCCTGCGGTGCCGTCAGAGTTCTCCCAGTCCTTTTATGGCAGCAGCCGGATCCGGGGCCTTGAACACGTAGCTTCCTGCCACGAGTATGTCGGCTCCCGCTTCGGCGAGCAGGGGAGCGGTCTGGGAGTTCACACCTCCGTCAACCTCTATTTCGGCGTGTGATCCTGTGCGTGCTATCAGCTCGCGGAGCCGGCGCACTTTCTGCAGGGTGCCTGTTATGAATTTCTGTCCCCCGAAGCCGGGATTGACAGACATGAGAAGCACCATGTCGAGATCGGATATGATATCTTCGAGCAGGCATACGGGAGTGGCGGGGTTCAGCGTGACCGCCGCTTTCATCCCCTCCTTTTTGATGGCTTCCACGGTGCGGTGGAGGTGCACGCAGGCTTCCTGATGCACGTTCATTATGGCTGCGCCGCAGTCGCGTACCTGGGCTATGTAGTTTTGAGGCTCAACGATCATGAGGTGTACGTCAAGCGGTTTGCGCGCCAGACGGCTTACGGCTTCAATGACCGGAAATCCGAACGATATGTTGGGAACAAACACTCCGTCCATCACATCGAGATGGATCATGTCGGCGCTGCTGTTGTTGAGCATCTCGACGTCGCGTGCGAGATTGCCGAAATCGGCCGACAGTAAAGATGGCGAGACTTTCATAGAACGGTTGGTTTACTTTTTACGTTTGCTGATCACATTCCACACGATGTAGCCTATGCAGCATACAAGGATGGCAATGCCGGCGATGGTCAGATATCCGTTGTATTCCTCCACTTTGGCATAAAGCTGGCTGATATCTATGGTTTTGCCGAGCCAGTAGCCGAGCGCGGCGAGCACACAGTTCCACACCATCGCTCCAAGTCCGG